>JAKOGY010000066.1 GCA_028658405.1 Dolichospermum sp. ST_sed8
CTTAGAATTATGTTCTGTGGCAATGTGGGATACCACCTTCACTAACTCAGTTGGTGATGTTATACTGGATATTCACGATATCTCAGATGTCGGGGAATGTCTCGGTTAAAAGTATCAGTTATTGTTTAATTGTAGCAAATATAAGGTTTCTTGATGGTTGAACTGTAGTAATGGGTAATCAAATTTACTAGACATCTATAGGAATCCTAAATTATTTCTGAACAATATCTAAGTATTGTAGGGTGGGCAATGCCCACAATATCCGGGTTTTGGTGGGCATTGCCCACCAATAGTATATGTTCAAAAATCAATGTACAATGGGATATTTATTTTATAGGTAATAATAATCTGGAATACCATTGGTATGGAGAATTTGAAACTAAGAAAATCGCTCCTCTCATTTTAGATGACGGAGAGAATGAAAAAGATAAATTCAAAATAATCAATGAAGTTTTATCAATTGATGGTAAAATTTTGATTGAAAGAAATGATAAAGAAATAAAATTCAAGAATCAACCACTACCAAAGCTGTCTCCATTTCAAAGTGCAGTATCAATATTAAGTGAAGAAGAAGATATTTCGCCTGTACAGGATAGCTTTAATAAAATAATATATAGTGATCAATCAGGTTCTGTTGATGCTGTTCACCCAAAAATCACAATAGTAGATCACTTTAAAGATTTAGAAGACACAAGAGTTGAGAGAACAAAAAGGCATAAATTAATAGATATATAGGACTCCTATTTGATTTTTGAACATATACTATTGGTGGGCATTGCCCACCCTACAATACTTAGATATTGTTCAAAAATAATTTAGGATTCCTATAGTTACCATTGCGATTTGTGCAGTAATTTGTGGGGTAGATAGTTGGGTATTGATAGAGACCTATGGAAAAGGGAATTAATTCCGTATCTATGATGTAGCGATTAAGCTGTTACATTATGATAGACAATGCAAGCTATGTCACTTATTTGACAATATACGCAAATATTTATTTGTCAAAAATGGGGAGAGGTAAATATCGCCACAAGTCTTCATAAATAAAGTATTTTGTCCTTACTATATATGTAGGATGTGTCCACAAAAATATGTATTTAATATATCCATAGCTTAAATATATGTACTATTCAATTTAAGTATATATACTGTTTTTTGGGGGGGGTAGCATGATATAGATACAGTAGATAGATAAAATTTTTAAATTTTGTCATCTACCAAAAGACAGATTTTATTAACCCAATATTTTTTCCAAGGAACTTAAACCATGATTCGTCGTTTAGCCTTAGCATCCGCGCTCTTTGTCGCTGTTGGTTCTGCCGCTCCCTCAATGGCTGTTGCTGATTCTAGTATATCAGGCCTTGATATCTCAGCTTCAGTATCTAATAACTGCACTATTTCAGCTGCTGGGCTGAGTTTTGGTACTTATAATCCAGTGGAAGGTAGAAGTGTAACTGGAACTGTGACAACAAATTGTAATCTTTATGCTACTGCAGTAATTAAGTTAGATCAAGGCATGAATTCTGCTACTGGTTCTTCTAGCACAGCACCATTGCGTAGGCTTAGAAATGATAGTAATACCAATTATCTCAGTTATACCCTTTACCAAAATAGCGGAAAGACTACTATTTGGGGAAATAGTACCGAGACTGGTGTAACCGTTACTGGTACTGGTAGTAGTAAATCTACATCTGTTTACGGTGAAATTCCCGCAGGTCAGACCGCTCCATCGGGTACTTATACTGATACTGTAACAGCTACTGTTACTTACTAAGCCCTGATCATCCAAAAGACATCTGGTAAAAATTACGCAAGCGATATCCGTAACCCACGATGCAAAATCTTGGTGCGTTACGGGCTTTTGTCCTAACGCACCTTACAAATAAGGTTAATTCTCGTGTTTACCCTCAGTTCCCGCTTAAAATTACTGCTGTTTCTCAGCCTATTCCTGGGCTTATGTTTTAAAACATCCCAAGCCGACGCGGGAAATTATGGCGTTAATCCCATTAATGTTGTTCTTTCTCCCAAAGTTTCCACTGTGCTGCTGAAATTACGTAATCAGGATACCACTGCTGGCAGTTTTCAATTCAAAGTATTCAAATGGGAACAAAATGCCCAAGGAGAAGACAAACTCACTCCTACTGAAGATATTATTCTGTTTCCATCTCTACTTTCCGTAGAATCCCAGGGAGAACGGCAAATTAGACTCGGTTCTAAAGTTCCCATTAATAATGTCGAAAAGACTTACCGACTGATTGTGGAAGAACTACCGACAAAAACCAGTCAATCTACTCAGAATGCCATCCAAGTCTTAACTAATTTAAGTATTCCTATTTTTCTACAACCGAGCCAAATCAACCAGTCAGGAAAAATGGGACAACTAGCAATCAAAAAAGGTAATTTATCTTTTGAGATTAATAATACTGGTAATGTCAATCTTCGTCCACAGCAGATAACAGTCCAAGGAGTAAGTGCCACAGGGGAAAAAATTATTGAAACTGCTGTTAATACTTGGTATATTTTAGCGGGTAATACTAAATCCTATAGTGTAGAATTACCACCTAAAGAAAAATGTAATGGGGTCAAGAAACTGGTAGTGGAAGTAAAAACCGCAAAAACCACCTTTAAAGAAACCCTAGACACTCCCCAGGGCGCTTGTGCTGCTGCTTACCCCCCTTAGTCCCCCCTTGCCAAGGGGGGAGACTGGAATCTTATCCCCTCCCCTTAGCAAGGGGAGGGTTAGGGTGGGGTATTGTTTGTGGGAATTACCCCCCTTAGTCCCCCCTTGCCAAGGGGGGAGACTGGAATCTTGTCCCCTCCCCTTAGCAAGGGGAGGGTTAGGGTGGGGTTAATTTAAAAATGCTCACAAAGTCGCCTTTAATTGCACCGTGTCCTGGTAATTTCCCGCTGGCACATTTTGCCCCGCCGGAATCTTAACATGAACATTGATACTACTGGCTGAACCCGTACCAGTCAATGACAAACCAGTGTTATCAGTATTGCCCCAAATTATTGTCTTAGATTCATCTTGATATAATTCATACAATAAGTAATTTCCCTGACCATCAGTCATGCGGCGCACGGGGTTAGTGTCATTGGAGACAGAAGAGGCATTTTGTCCTTGTCCCAGGGTAATTTTCCCAGTAATATTACTCGGTAAAGTGATAGCAATTGGTATTGTTGCCGTTGCCGGAGTAGACGGATTAGTTATGTTCTCAACTGGTATTGGCACAGGAGCAACAGGTGGGACAATTATAATACTAGGAACTACTGAAGCAGAAACATTCAAGTTATCACTTGCGCTACCTGCCATTGCGGGAGCAGCAGCACTGGCTATAAGTAGCAAAAAAGTCAGTAGAGAAGGGCGAATCTTCATGGTTTTATGTCTGTGAATAATGGCTGGTTGTTGCTGCTGGTTTCTGGTTGGAGTGTTGTAGTTTGTTCTCAGGTTGCTGCACAAGAACAAAATGCCATTTTGGAACTGACCGTTAACCAGGTGGCCAAAGAAGCAATTTTTGTGATTTTACGCCCCCAGGATATTCTTATTACTCGTTCCGATTTAGAAAAAGCCGGGTTACAAGGTTTCGCTGGTAGTCGAGAAACTATTAATAATGAAACTTATGTTTCTCTGGTTTCCTTAGCTCCCCAGGTCAGCTATATTTTTGATGAAAAAGCCCTAACTTTAAAGATAACAGCCCAGCCGGAATTATTAAGCAGTAATTCATTTAATTTAGGTCGGGAGTCAGCGAAAAATATTACTTATAGTCAAAACACTAGTGTTTTTTTCAATTATGCTTTTAACTTACCTGTTGACATTGAAAAATTCAACCTCAATAATTATACATTTTTTGGAGAATCAGGATTAAGCATTCATAAAAGTTTACTTTATAGCAGTTTTTCCCGCAAAACTGATGGTTCTTGGCTGCGAGGTCTAACAAATTTTACCTTAGACAATCCCCAAAAAATGACTAAATGGGTAGTTGGTGATTCCTTTGTTAGCACTGGCGATTTAGGGGGAGGAATGTTTATGGCTGGTGTGAGTAAATCACGGGATTTTGGACTAAATCCTAATGTCATCCAACAACCAACTTTTAGTTTATCTGGTGCGGCCTTAACACCTTCTAAAGTAGAGGTTTTTGTCAATGGACAAAGAGTAAATCAAACAGAAGTACCTCCCGGTCGCTTTCAATTTGATAATTTACTCCTACCCACTGGTAGTGGTTCTACAAAAGTTGTAATTCGTGATGCTTTGGGTCGAGAACAGGTAATCACTTCACCTTTTTATTTTGCTCCAGGGTTGCTAAAACCCGGTTTATCTGACTACAGCTTTAATTTAGGTTTACGGCGATTTAAACTAGATTCTGATAATTTTAATTATGGTTCTCCGGCTTTTCTCGGTCGCTATCGTCAGGGTATCACCAACTCCCTGACCCTGGGCGGGCGCTTGGAGGTTGCTAGTAACTTAATTAGTGGTGGTTCTACTCTAACCACTACTCTGCCCTTTGGGGCTTTAGGACTATCCCTAGCCGCCAGTAGTGAATCAGGAATACCGGGGGCTGCGGCTGCTCTCACTTATAGCTATTCTCGTCGTAATATCGGTTTTGGTGGTTCGGTGCGGCTGTTGAGTGACCGATATGCTAATTTAAGTTTGACAGCATTAGATGACAGAGCCAAGTTAGAAAATAATGCTTTTGTTTCTGTCTCTCCCACCCGTAATTTCAGCTTAGGTTTGCAGTATGCGTCCTCTGACCTCCGTGACAAAGGACACAGTAACCGCCTAGCTCTCACCAGTAGTTTGCGTCTCAATTCCCATGCAGATTTATCTATCAATCTCAGCCGGTCTAACCAACCTACACAACCAACTACAAATGCACTATTTATCGGTTTTAATTATACTTTAGGTAATGCTAGAGCCAGTATTAATCAGCAAAATACCAATGGTAAAACTGCAATTAACTCAACTGTATCTGTGCAGAAATCTCCACCGGCTGGTAATGGCTTGGGCTACCGTCTTCAGGTTAACCCCAACGGGGAAAAAATTCCCGCCAATGGTAGTATCCAGTATCGCGCTCCCTTTGGTGTTTATGAGTTAAACCTCAACCGCAGTAATGGTAAAAATAGTGGTTCTGTTAATGTCTCTGGTAGTATTATCGGCATAGGGAATAATGTCTTCTTTGCCCCTCCTGTTACCCAAAGCTTTGCACTCATACAAGTTCCAGGGGTGAGGGGTGTCCGTAGTTACAGTAATAATCAGGAAGTTGGACGCACTGGTTCTAAGGGTAATTTAATGATTACTAACCTGCGCCCCTACAATGGTAATAATTTGAAAATACAAGATGAAGATATTCCTTTAAACTACAAAATTGATGCTAATGAAAAAGTAATTACTCCGCCTTTTCGAGGTGGGGCGGTTGTGCGTTTTCCTGTGCGACTAATTCAGAGTCTTGTCGGTACTTTGTCGGTAGAAACATCAGGAAAAACTGTGATTCCTGCCTATGGTCAATTAAATATAACTGTGAATAATCAAATTATTAACTCACCTATTGGTAAGGAAGGAGATTTCTATTTAGACAGTGTTTCTCCGGGAAAATATCCAGCTAATGTGGACTATGAAGGGGGTATTTGTAATTTTGAGCTAACTATTCCCCAGTCTCAGGAACAAATAGTTAATTTAGGTAATTTAAAGTGTATTATTCCTTAACGATTACAGTATTGTACAGGGGAAACGCATCTAAATTTTATTGACAAAACACCATTTTTGTGTATAAAGGAAGGAATCGGTATTTATCGTTTGATTGATTTTTTCAGAGTCATCGTGATGGTTTAAATTATTGTCAATAAGTAGACGTTAATGCGAATTTTTGGGTCATTATTGAGATTAAATAGTCCTTATTGATAAGATGCGTTTCCCCTGGGGTGTAGTTTCCGCTATTTCTATAATTTCCGTTTCTTGTTTATTATTATCTTTTTTAGAATTTAGAAACTCTATATGCTCTGGAAACTGATTAAGAAACTTAATATTGATTTTCGTAGGATTTTGAATTAATAAATCCTTACCTCTGTCAGTAATTTGAAAAAAGCCTCTTTTGGGATATTCCAATAAAACAGCTTTTTTTAAATGAGTTCTAGCCCATCCTACTCTATTATCAAAAACAGTTTGTTGTCCACTAGGTAATAAATCCTTTCTTTGGTCATCAGTTAAATTAAAAACATCAGCTAAAAATGTAATAGCGTCTCTTAAAGAATGTTCCTTACCATCACTTGCATATTGCAATAAAGGAAGCATAATAGCTTGAAAATCAGGAATAGTCATTTTTCCCAAATTAATGTATTAAGCACTACCAAGGGTATATTCATATCTTGAAGACAAATATTGATTAAAAGTAGACTCAACATAAGTACCGACTGCTTTACCATCTGTAACCCCATACAGATTATGAATTTGTGTTACACTTAATTCTGAGCAAAAATTACGTGCTGCCGTTTTTAAAGATTCTAGTGTTAGTAATTCCATTTTTAAATTAAATAGCCAAACTTAATCGTTGCCAAGAAGATTTAGTAAATTCAATATTTGTTTTCCCAATTCTTTGACATACCCATTCTACACAAGCAGGAACAATAGCATTACCAAATAAAGCATATTGATCATAAATTCTAGCAACCCGACACCAATCATCAGGAAAACCCATTAATCTAGCATATTCAACATTAGTTAAACGCCGAAATTTATTACCTACTTGATAACGTTCATAATGTCTTGATGTAGAAGCAGTTAAAGTTGATGCAATTCCATTAATTCCAAATATTGTATAACCTAATCTTGCACCTCCATCTTGATTATATAATAATTCCACACCTTGACAATAACGATTTACAGCTTTACTTTGCTTAATTCGTTCTAAAGTATCAGAGGTAAAATCAAATTGAGCATCTACTATTAAATCATCTTGGAGAATATCTTTTAATTTTTGTCTAGGTTTGATATCCGGTAAAGCAGGAAGATTCAAAGTTAACATTTTATTTTTATAAGCAATTCCCCAATTATAATTCTTACCTTGATTTGCAACTATAGGCATCATATCTTTTTCTGTTAATATTTCTATATTTTGTAAATTAATTAAATCTGATTGAGTTAAGAAAACTGATTTATTTTGTAAAAGTTGAGAATTTATATTATCTTCATTCAACTTAGTTCCGAAAATAAAAATCCTATCTCTATTTTGAGGAATACCAAAGCTAATGGGACTAATGATTCTCCATTCTATAAAATAATTCAATTCCGATAGCGCATTTAAAATAACTCGAAAATGATAGCCATTTTCCATTGTTAAAAGTCTTTTAACATTTTCTAAGAAAAAATATTGGGGTTGTTTTTCGGCTATAATTTCTACAATACGTTCAAATAAAGTTCCTCTAACACTATCTCTCACACCCAATTTTTTACCAGCAGGGCTAAATGGTTGACAAGGGAAACCAGCCATTAAAATATCATGATTGGGTATATCTGATATCGGAATTTTATTAATATTTCCTAAAACTATAGAATCTTTACCAAAATTGCTTTCATAAACTTGACAACTCAATTCATTAATATCATTAGCCCATATAGTTTCAATATTAGCATTTGTCAGCCCTAAGCGAAAACCACCGATACCAGCAAATAATTCTACAGCTTTTAAATTGTTTGTTCTCATGTATTGTATATTGTTTAATAATTATTCATCTGTAAAATAGTCAGAATCTATTTTTTTAATTTCGTAAATAGAGACAGTGGAAACCCCTACATGATTATCAATCATTAATTGGGCTAATTCTTGTCCATCTATTAACACAATTTTACTATCTATAATAGATACATATTCTCTAGCTTCTTGGGAAAATCTATAAGTAGTGATAAAAACACCTTTTCTTGCTCTTTGTCCATGTAAAGCCCCGACAAACTTTTGAATCTCTGGTCTACCGACAACAGTATTATCCCATCTTTTAGCTTGAATATAAACAATATCTAAACCTAATTTATCTTCCTTGATTATACCATCAATTCCACCATCACCATTTTTACCAATTGCTCTGCCAGCATCACGTCTTGAGCCACCATAACCCATTTTTACGAGTAAATCTACCACTAATCTTTCAAAAAAATCAGGTGAACAAGCATAATAGCTTGAAAATCAGGAATAGTCATTTTTCCCAAATTAATGTATTACTTTTTTATACCATACTTTTGTATTTTTTTTGCAGTATTTTTACATCACCGTGCTAAAGAAATATATTATAATAAATAAGACTCAATGCGGTTAAAACCGCCCGTGTCGCTTCCCTCTCAGGTCTAAAGACACTGAGTTTCCCGCATACCGCGAGGTCTTATGAATACCCAACTAGTTGAATCTATCACTCAAATCATCCTCTCTTTATCTCCAGAAGAAAGGCAGCTTTTAGAAAGCAAAATTAATAATGTCAAATCATCTTCGCATTTAGCAAATTCAATACAACAAGATATTTCAGATTTAGAACAACGGCTAAAGAATTTTGAGACAAAATATCAAATGTCTTCTAGTGACTTTTATCAAGAGTTTAAAGCAGGTAAATTAGGAGATGAAATAGATTTTTTTGAATGGAGCGTATTTTATGAAATGTGGACTAATGCTCAAAATAATATGCAGATAAATACAAATTTAATAGCTGGTTAAACAATGGAAATACAAGATTATATTAATACAGTAAAAATTAAGTTAGCAACTAGCCGCATCATTATTAAAATCGCTATTGTGGAAGAAAAGATTTTATTGGATCGTGGCTATTTTCGTGCTAGACTAACTTTAGTTAATAATGATTTCTTAGAAATAGCAGAGTCCTTTACTATTATTGAGGGACATTTTGTAACCCTGGGTTATCGTTATCAGTGGATGGATGAACAAAAGGAAAAATTAAGAAAACGTTGGGATAATGTGCAGCATTTTCCAAATTTACCTAATTTTCCCCATCATGTCCACATAATTGAAGAGTCTAATGTAGAACCTAGCCAATCTCATAATATTCTGGAATTAATTGAAGTTATTGAAAAAGAATTAATTTAATAACGTAAGTTGCTAATTAGGTAAAATGTCATAATCAGGATGTCCACCGATTAAAGGATGAACAAAAGGATTTCATCACCAATTACCAGCCTTAACTTTTCATAAACTGAATCAAATAATACCGTAGTTGAACTTCTATTAACACGAAGTATAACTACGGGTTTTGTAAGTACGAGTAAGATTAATAATCAAAAAATTGTATATGGGAAATTTCCCAACCAAAATTAAACCCCCTACTAAAACTTAGCAGGGGGTTTAATATAACATTGAATTACACCTTAGGTTTAAAAGTCGAAGCAACGTGCAACTCTTTCAATTGTTTTGCGTCCACAGTTGCAGGAGCATCTGTTAACAAACAACGAGCTTGTTGAGTCTTGGGGAAAGCAATCACATCACGAATAGATTCTTCTCCAGATAACAACATTACTAAACGATCTACACCGTAAGCAATACCACCATGAGGAGGAGTACCATATTCAAAAGCTTCTAACAAAAAGCCAAATTTACTTTGTGCTTCTTCCGTTGATAAACCAATGGCTGTAAACACCTGTTCTTGAACTTCTCGCTGATAAATTCGCAGACTTCCACCACCAACTTCAAACCCATTTAAAACTAAATCATAAGCTTGAGCGCGGGCGGTTTTTAAATCGCTGATATCATCAGGATGAGGTGCTGTAAAGGGGTGATGTAATGCTTCAAGACGTTTTTCATCCGCATTCCATTCAAACATGGGGAATTCTGTCACCCACAGGAAGTTAATTTTATCTTTTTCAATTAACTTAAATTCCTTAGCCACAAATTGACGAATTCTGTCCAAAGTTTTATTGACAGTGACTGTATCAGCAGCCGCAAATAATAACAAATGTCCAGCTTTTGCACCTGTTCTGGTGAGAATTTCCTGCTTTTGTTCCGGTGTTAAATTGTCTTTAATTGCACCAATGGTGTCAAGTTCGCCATTTTCCCGGACGCGGATATATGCTAAACCTTTCGCACCAGCTTCTGCGGCTTCTCGGAAAATATCACCACCTGGTTTAATGCGAACATTAGAAATTGCATCGTTACCGTTAGGAATGGGGAGAATTTTCACAATCCCACCATTAGCAACAGCTTCTCGAAACACTTTAAAACCCGAATCTTTTAAAACGTCGGAAACATCAACTAATTCTAAATCGTAGCGGGTATCAGGCTTATCACTTCCGTAGCGGTTCATAGCTTCGGAGTAAGGAAGACGAGGAAAAGGACGAGGTAAATCAATTCCTTTAACTGTTTTGAAAATATGACAAACTAACTTTTCGTTGAGTTCAATAATTTCATCTTCAGACATGAAACTCATTTCCATGTCTAATTGGGTAAATTCCGGTTGTCTGTCTGCGCGTAAATCTTCATCCCGGAAACATCGCGCAACTTGATAGTATCTATCCATTCCCGATACCATCAATAATTGTTTGAATAGTTGCGGTGATTGTGGTAAAGCAAACCATTCACCTTCATTCACACGACTGGGAAGAATGTAATCTCGCGCCCCTTCGGGGGTAGAACGGGTGAGAATAGGGGTTTCGATTTCGATAAAACCTTCTAAGTCTTCCAGGTAGCGCCGCATGGATTTGATAACTTGATGACGCAATTGCATATTTTGCGCCATGCGTTCCCGTCGCAAGTCCAAATAACGATATTTTAACCGCAAGTCTTCTCGCACATTTTCCGTGTCTGCGGTGGAAACTTGGAAAGGTAACTGTTTGCGGACGGCGTTGAGTAGTTCTATTTTATCAGCATAGATTTCGACTTCGCCAGTGGGAAGCCGGGGATTAAGTGATTCTGGAGGACGTTGGGTAACTCTACCAGTGATTGCCACAACGTATTCATTTCGTAGCGTGTTAGCCTGTTCGTAGGAATCTGGGGTGCGCTGGGGGTCGCTAACGATTTGGACAATACCAGAGCGATCGCGCAAATCTAGGAATATCACACCACCGTGATCGCGGCGACGGTCTACCCATCCGTAAAAGGTAACAGTTTCACCAATATGTTCTTTTCGGAGTTCGCCGCAATAGTGAGTTCGCATAGTTGTTAGTTCTTTGGTTCCGGGCTAGGTTGGGTAAATGTCAAGGCTTTCCCATTATCTAGCATCAACAGTCATTGTAGTAGTTTTAGTTCTGGAAAAATCAGCGAAAATTGCAAACTGATGATTTTCCGTCTTGATTTCGGAAATGCTAAAACCCAAATGCTGATGATGTTGTGAATAAATTCCAGCAAGAATTGAATGTGGTACAAAAAAAAATTGAGTTAAATAACAAGGGACGAGCAAAGTCCATATAGTGCGTGGACTAATGAAAAATCAAGAGTTTTGTCTGTGTGGTTCCGCGACTTCCAGTCGCCATCTTCTCGAAATTTCGTTAAAATGGGAAGTAGAACCTCCTAGAAGGCATTCCCAGTCTCTGACTGGGAACGATGTGTCCAGTTCCCCTCTCGAAGAGCGGGGAGGGGCTAGGGGTGGGGTGTTATAGTCAAGAGGTATGAATTATGAATGCTGTAACTTTACAAATACCAAACTCATTAAAATTCACAGACGATGAATTTGTGGAAATAGTCGCTGCTAATAAAGATTTGCGTTTAGAATTATCACATCAAGGAGAATTAATTGTTATGTCACCAACGGGAGGAGAAACAGGCAATAGAAATTTTGAACTGTGTCTTGATTTAGGGTATTGGAATCGCAAAAATGGCTTAGGAAAAGCTTTTGATTCTTCTACGGGTTTTAAATTACCTAATGGTGCTACTCGTTCCCCAGATGTGTCTTGGGTAAAAATAGAAATATGGAATGCACTGACACCAGAACAGAGAAAAAAGTTTTTGCCTTTATGTCCTGATTTTGTGATTGAGTTAGTTTCTGAAAGCGATGATTTGGCAGATACTCAAGCAAAAATGCGGGAATTTATAGCCAATGGTTTACGTTTGGGATGGTTAATTAATCCTAAAACCAAACAAGTAGAAATTTATCGTCAAAATCAAGAAATGGAAGTTTTACAATCTCCTACAAATTTATCTGGAGAAGATGTATTACCAGGTTTTATTTTAGATTTACAGCCGATTTTTCTTTAAGTTCCAGTTACTGCCGAAATATCAATTAACCAGCGAACTGTTTGCGGGAAAGCAATTACAATTAACAGCACAATAAACTGTAAAACTATAAAAGGAATCGCACTTTTATGAATATCTAATGTACTCACTTCTTTAGGGGCAACACTTTGTAAATAAAACAAAGAAAATCCCACAGGTGGAGAAATAAACGCCGTTTGTAAATTCACTGCCATGACCACACCAAACCACACCATATCAATATGTAAAGCCTGTGCCGCTGGCACAAATAAAGGCATAGCAATAAAACAAATTTCAATAAATTCTAAAAAAGCTCCTAAAATAAAAATCACGACATTACTAACAATTAAAAATCCCCAATATCCTCCGGGTAAACCGACTAATAAATTAGTAATCAGAGTTTTGCCACCTAAAGCATCAAATACCAAACTAAACATCGAAGAACAGAATAAAATCATCACAACTAAAGCGGTAATCACTGCGGTAGAATGAGCAGCATCACGAATTAATTGTGGTGTCAGACGTTTATTAAAAGCTGCGAGAATAGAAGCCCCAACTGCCCCTACAGCCCCGGCTTCTGTGGGAGTAGCTACACCAAAGAATATACTTCCCAACACCGCAAAAATTAAAATAATTGGCGGAACAACAGCTTTGAAAATTTGTTTAATTAATTGAGTACCTTGAGGAATTACCACATCATCAGGGATAAGTGGCACTTTTTCCGGTTGAAAAAATGCCAGTCCTAAAATATAGAGAATATAAGCACCAGATAACATTAATCCGGGAATTAATGCCCCTAAAAATAAATCTCCGACAGAAACACCAATTTGATCACTGAGAATCACTAAAACTAAACTGGGAGGAATTAACTGGGCTAAAGTACCAGAAGCAATAATTACCCCCGCAGCTAATTTTTTATCATAGCCATAGCGTAACATTAGGGGTAATGATAACATTCCCATGATGATTACAGTAGCAGCTACAACTCCGGTTGTGGCTGCTAAAACAGTTCCCACTAAAACAACTGCTAAAGCCAATCCTCCGCGTACACGACTTAAAATAATGCCGATAGTTTCTAATAACTCTTCTGCTAAACCTGACTTTTCTAGAACTGCACCCAGAAACACAAAAAAGGGAATAGCAAGTAAGGTAAAGTTCGACATTGTGCCAAACCAACTATTAGGTAATAGCAGGAGACGAGCCGGATTAAAAGCCCCCACTGCTGTACCAATAAGTCCAAAAACAATCGCTGTACCAGCAAAGGAAAAAGCGACAGGAAAGCCACTCATGAGAATAAAGAAAAAGCCGACAAACATTAAAATTGCTAACCATTCAAAACCCATAATTTCTCCTATTCAATATTGATATTTTCGGAAGTTTCTAAACGAATTTGTTCTGCTACTTGTTGATAGCCTAATAATACGGCTAAATATTTAATTGTTTGAGAAATACTTTGTAAAAGCAGAAAAAATAATGCCACAGGAACCATAGTTTTTATGGGTGCGCGGGGTAAACCATTCGCGTCAGAAGATATTTCCCATGTTCCCCAACTACCATCAGTTAACCTTCCCCAAGATTGTAAAACCGGGTTGAATGTTACCCAAATGCCAATTAAACAAAAGGGAATTAAAAATAAAACTGTGCCAACAAAATCAACTAAGGCGCGTTTTTTTTCACTCATATTAGTATAGAGAAAATCAACACGCACATTTTCTCCATGACGTAAAATATAAACAAAGCCGAATAAGAAAGTTAGAGAAAATAAATACCATTGCAGTTCTAATAAGCCATTAGAAGATAATTGTACACCAATGAAGCGACCCATATAACGGGCAACAACGTTAAAGAAACCGACTCCAATTGTCAGTAAAACCAGCCAATTGGATAACCATCCCAATTTATCAGCAAAATTGTCAATAGACTGCGAAAACTTTAACAGTCTACTAATGAAAGCAAATCTTTTTGAGTTACGCATAGAACATATAAATTAAAGGCAAGAATTGAAAGTAGGGGATTAAGTATAAATAATACTTTAAATATTGTGCAAAATTCAGGTAGAAAAAGTTTTTTTATCTCGTTCCCAGTCTTTGATTGGGAATGCCCTGACGGAGACTGGTGCCTCTGTCGTTATAGAAGGCTCTGCCTTCTGGAATTCATTCCCATACAGAGTATGGGAACGAGAAAATCTATAGTGACTCCTGAATTATTAATATTAATTAATCAATCTTTCTACCTCCAAAATATCTAAATTTGTCAATTGTGCCACTTGTTCTACAGACATTCCATTCTGTGACAAATTAATAGCAACTTGTCTTAATTGCAATTCAGCCTGTTCTGCACGTTGTTGTGCAATTCCTACCATTTCCCCAGATGTGGGAAATAAATCACCATCTAAAGTTGCCCAACGTAACCAAGTGGCATCAACACCTCTATAATTACCTTGCCAACGCACCAAAGCTAAATCTAGAACTTTACTTATCAGGTGATTTTTATCATTTAAAGCAATCTGTTGATATACACCACTATTCAGATCAAAACCTGCAAAATCATTGGGGTTAAAAGGGTCATACCAAAAATATTCAGAAACCCGCATTTGATTTTGATAAATCAATTTTTTCTGATTTTTATCATTGTTAGCTGTGCTTTCTGAAAGTAATTCAATTACTACATCTGGAGGTTTTCCTTCTTCCCAAACTACCCAAGACAATCGTTCTGTTTTCGGCACACCTAAAACAGCAAAGAAATCTGGACCTCGAAAATCTTGATTTTTTAATTGTGCTAAACTGTAGTATACAAACATATTGCCACCTACATACCCATCAGCCCTTTGATCTAGCCAAGGCTGAATGGTATCAATTAAAATATCCATTTGTAATTTATGTCTTTGTGTCTCCATCGGGATACCATCATCACAAGGAAGTTCTGCCTGAGTGGGTGGCAATTTAATACTAGGTACAGCCAAAACAGTTTCTAACATAGGCGTTAAATTTAGTTAGAAATTACTTAATATTTTTATACTAATCTGAAATGATCGGCAATTGGCAAAATTATAAGAAATAATAAGTTTTAAGTGTATTAACACAATCAAATCAAACATGATATTGTAGGGAAATCTTACAGTTAGTCAATAATATTCATTTTTATGAAACGTCGAACTATTGTTAATAGATTATCTCAAAGTGCGATCGCTGCTACCGGAGTAGCAATTGTTGGTGGTTGTCAAAAGGCACAAACCCAAGCAGCTAAAGGTCAAACCGATACCAATAACCTGCCTACCATTAAATGGCAAATGGCTACCAGTTGGCCATTGTCCTTAGAAACTATTTTTGGCGGAGCGCAGGTTTTAGCAGAGCGCGTTAAAATTCTTACAAATGGAAAATTTATTATCGAACCCCGGGCTGCGGGAGAAATAGCCCCCGGTTTAGAAGTTCTCAATGTGGTTTCTCAAGGTGCTGTGCAAGCAGGACATAGTGCCGCTTATTACTACATTGGTAAAAGTCCCGCCTTGGGATTTGGTACATCAGTACCATTTGGACTCAATGCCCAACAACAAAACGCTTGGTTATATGAAGGCGGAGGTTTAGCCAAACTGCGGGAAATTTACGCACGTAAATTTAATGTAATTCAATTTCCTGCGGGAAATACGGGTACACAAATGGGGGGATGGTTTCGCAACGAGGTGAAAACCCTCAATGATCTCAAAGGGCTAAAAATGCGGATTCCTGGTTTAGGAGGGCAAGTTATGGCTAAACTAGGAGTAACTGTCCAAAATCTCCCTGGTGGGGAAATTTTCCAAGCACTACAAACGGGGGCTATTGACGCGGCTGAATGGGTGGGACCCTATGATGATGAAAAATTGGGTTTAAATAAAGTCGCTAAATTTTATTATTATCCAGGTTGGTGGGAACCAGGTCCAACTTTAGAAGTACAAGTTAATTTGGACGAATGGAAAAAGTTACCACCGCAATACCAAGCAGCTTTAGAAACCGCTGCATATCAGTCGAATACAACAATGTTAGCTCGTTATGATACCCGCAATAGTGAGGCATTAGAGAAACTATTAAAAACGGGGACGCAACTTCGTCCTTATAGTCAAGAAATTTTGGCAGCAGCGGAAAAAGCCTCTTTTGCTTTATATGATGAATTTGCGGCTAAAGACGCTGATTTTAAAGCTATTTATGAACAATGGAAACCTTTTAGAGATCGGATGTATGCGTGGAATAATCTCAATGAAGGTAGTTTAACCCGTTATGCCTATGGGAAGTTGAAAGCGGGGAATTGAGAGTTTTTTTAATGGACTTCCAAATCAAAAAATTCTCTGCCTTTTTTTTAACTAAAGTGTATAATTTCGTTTGTTAATGATAAGCTACGATGGTAATAAGAATCTTCAACTGGTTAGCTAAATTATCTGCTTATCGAGACTTAGTTGTTCATTATGTACCATTAGGACAAGCAACACGAATAAAATCATTAGAAGTCAGAGGTGCATTAAGAAGAGCAGCCAAGCGCGAACAAACCAACAAAACAAAAATCGAAATTCCTAAATTGTGGATTCTCACCCCCACAGCCTCAAAAAACATCATCTCAGGATTTAGCGAGACAACAAAACCAGATTCCTTACCCGGAATATACTATTTAGCAAAATCATTACACGCCGCAATTGTCGTTATTCATCAATTACCCCAAACTCAAGAAACACTATGGTTAAGACTTTTAGGTAGAGGTACAGTCCAAAAACGAGCTATTGATGAATTAGCTGCGTTACCATTAAATCAACCTTACGTCAAAATCACCTTAGAACTACTCTACAACCTCCAGAAAAACTTAAAAATCAATCAAAGTTCACAAACAGAAGATCAGGAGTTGATTATGCGATTAGCACCACTTTACCAACAAGACAGAGAACTAGCTAAACAAGAAGGATTACAAGAAGGACTGCAAGAAGGATTACAAGAAGGATTGCAAAAAGAGAAACGTCTAATTATCCGTCTCTTGAATCGCCGAATTGGGGAAATTGATTCATTATTAGTTCAAAAAGTTCAGCAATTATCTGTGGAGAAACTGGAAGAATTAGGAGAGGCTTTATTAGACTTTACTTCAATTACAGATTTAGAAACTTGGCTGAAAAATTACCAATAAATAGCGATAATAGCAGCGATCGCTCCGGTAGTATCCACTAATTTAAAGAGCGATCGCTAGACAACCTAAGTTTGCCATAATATTTGGATAATCAACCGTAAATCCCGATTCTGACAATAATTTATTTTCCCTGACTACATAATATTAATAGGATCTACGTCAATTGTTAAACTCACAGAAGCCGGAGAAAGCGATCGCACTTCCAGCCAATCTGGTAAATTAGGTAAAGCATCAGGAGCAAACTTGAGTAATATTTGCCAGCGATAACGGTTAGCAACTCGTAAAATACTAGCTGGTGCAGGTCCCAATATCTCAAAGCCTTCCTTATCGCTCAAAAATGTAGCAATGATTTGGGCTGTATTTTGAACTTGAATCGGATCTAAACTACTTAACCGCAATAAAATCAATCTTCCATAGGGAGGATAATTCAGAGCTTGTCTTTCTACTAACTCTGCATCAGCAAAAGATTGATAATCATGTTTTTGTACCGCTGCAATGATAGGATGTTCAGGAGTGTAAGTTTGCACAATTACCCTACCAGGATCATCTCCTCTTCCTGCTCTCCCTGCAACTTGAGTTAAAGTTTGAAAAGTGCGTTCATTGGCGCGATAATCGGATAAGTGCAATAATCCATCCGCAGCAACCACACCCACCAAAGTAACTTGGGGTAAATCTAACCCTTTTGTTAACATTTGTGTTCCTACTAATAAATGGGCTTCACCATTAGCAAATTTAGTGAGGAGAGTCCGGTGTGAACCTTTCGTACTAGTGGTATCGCTATCAAAACGAATTTGTTTTAAGTTAGGAAATTGCTTAGTTAATTCCTGTGCCACCCGTTGAGTACCGCTTCCGAAAAATTTCAAATAAGGGGAACTACATTCGGGACAATGGGGAGGATGTAAACGCCCATAGTTGCAATAATGACAGCGTAATAATTCCGGCGCTCCCGCTTCCACATGATGATAAGCTAGGGATACATCACAGTGAGGACATTCCAATACATAACCGCAACTACGACAAGATACAAAGGTACTATGTCCGCGACGGTGGATAAATAAAATTCCCTGTTGTTGTCTTTCTTCTAATTGTTGAAGTGCATTTTGCAACTTCCTACTAAAAATAGACCGATTTCCCTCCTTCAACTCTTGACGCATATCCACAATTTCCACAGGGGGTAATGGACGGGAGTTAATCCGTTCTGGTAAAGATAAATATTGATGATTTTTACTTACCCAACTTTCTAAAGCCGGAGTTGCTGAACCTAAAATCAGGGGACAATGTTCTAGTTCGGCTCGCCATTGCGCGACGGTGCGGGCGTGATAAGTAGGAGTAGGGTTATCTTGTTTAAAGCTGCTGTCGTGTTCTTCATCCAGGATGATTAAGCCTAAATTGGGTAAAGGGGCAAAAATGGCGCTGCGAGTCCCAATGATGATTTGCGGCTCTCCTGTGAGCATTTGTCGCCAAGTGTCGTAACGTTCACCGTCGGAAAGGGCGCTGTGATAAACCTGGACTTTGTTCCCAAATCTGGCGCGGAATCTGTCTGTGAGTTGGGGTGTGAGTCCGATTTCGGGAACTAAGACCAGGGCTGATTTTCCTTGTGCGAGTACGGGAGAAATAACTTGTAAATATACTTCTGTTTTCCCTGAACCTGTCACCCCATGTAACAATACTTGAGCAAATCCGGTTAAGGAGTTAATAGTTTCTAAGGCGTTATTTTGGGCTGGTGTTAAGGATTTATTATGATCCCCAACGACTGCTACACCATGATCTCTGCGTAATATTTCCCTGTCTTCAATGACTACGCAACCTTTATCTACTAAAGCTTTGAGTATAGAACTGCTGGCGCTGCAAAGTTGCAATAATTCACTTTGCCACATTTCACCGCCTTGTCGTCTTAAAACTTCCACAATCTCTTTTTGACGGGGTGTTAAATCGTTATCGTTATTATCGAGAAGTGTAACAGCTTTTTGTAATTTAGGTTTAGTGAGTCGTGGCGGTTCTAAATAATTTTCTGCTAATCCTAACCGGATTAATTCCCGAATTCCCCGATATGCGGCTTTAACTTTTTGTTGGATGTAGTGATAACTATAATCTGCTGTAGTGGTTTTTTCTAACAGTGTAATAACTTGTTGGGCTGTGGGGCTGATGTAAATAGAGGGATTTTCTCTACCCAAGGGAGTTAAGCGCAAACGACGTTGCGATCGCCCTAACAAGCCTGGCGGTAAAGCGACGCGGATAACTTGAATCAAGGGTGTATAGTAATATTCTGCAACACGATTAAGTAAAATCCAATAACCGGGGGGAAAAAACCCTTCACTAACTACATCTTCTACTTCCCGAATTTTTTCTGGTGCTAAATCTGCTGGTGGTTGAGTTAATAAGCGAATAGCGATCGCACCTACCTGTGTTGCACCGAAAGGAACACTTAAAATATCCCCTGGTTTGATTTCTAACTGTTCGGGTATGTTATATGTAAATAAATCTGAACATCCTGGACAGTCTACAAGCACTTCAACCCATTGAGACAACTTTGTTTGCGATTGATATAATCCTCCAGGTTCAGCTACAGCTATAACCGATAAATTTGCCCTAATACTATACATAACTTCTCAATTTATCAACAAATATTGTATTTACACACTCAATTAATATTGTCTAAGCTCACTTAATTATATCCTTTGGATTTGCTTGCTGTAAATAGTATTTTACAATACTTTAATCACTCATAATACTTGATAATCTGGAATTTATGTAATCTACCAGACAAATTATCTCCTCGCATCCGAGTAATAAATAATTGATCATGAAAAATTTATTTATATACTCGTGTCCTAAAACTGCCAAACCTATCTTTAGAAATACGTTGAAGGAATGAGTAATCATGAATAATAGGTAATGCGGTAAGCATTAAAGATACAGAATCAACATGAGATAAATCTTTTGTCAAATTCTTATCTAGCAAGCATTCTGATTCCTGAATAGTTACTGAGATGGCGATGCTACGAGTGGATCTAGTGCTGACTCCTGACTCCTAAATTCTCCCTCCATTATGTTATTAATCAAGGCTAAGATTGAATTAATAAATAAAGTGTCAGGTTTTTCCACCCATTGATAGATATTAAATACTTTTTCAATATGAGATGCTTTTGAACGATAAATATTATCCGGATTGTAAGTTTCCATTTTCGTATTTTGGATCATTTAGTAAATTTTCGGAGAAATAAATAACTCTAGTACCAAAATGGCGATTTATGCAAATACTCTTATCAACCAAACCGGATAAACATAGAAACTTTGCAAAAAATACACAAAGAATTAATATTACATAGCTTTCCTTGCTTATTGGTGGAGGTGCCAAACAGACAACAGGCAACAAGCAACAAATTTTTTCACAGATCATTTAGGATGGATATATAGGAGTGTCTCTCTACATTTTGGATATTTGTTAAAGTTATGATCAGGGGGTTTGGCATATTTGATCATTAAGAAAAGATTTACCAACCACGGAGATTACCTAAACTAATTTAGGTAACAGTAAGAGGTGAATACCGCATTGAGACACAGATTAGTATAGATTTCCAAATATTTCCCTAATTTGGAGTAGTTGTAAATCTAATTAGTTAGGTAATTTTGGAAAGGACATCTTAGCTGTGTTGGGGTAAGGGACTAAAACGAGTTTGCTATTTTCTTATGCCTATCGGCATTTGAAAACCAGTGAACCGCAAGGGAATAATCTAAAGCCATCCTAAAATAATGGGGTTTCCATTCATTTTTTTTAATGAAGAATATGTCTATTAGTCTTCTGAAAAAGATAGTTTTTTGTGGGTGCTAAAGCCATTAATGATTATAGGTTGTATCTAGCCAGAACTGAAAATAATGGACAAACACTGATTTACGTTCTAGATGAAGAATGATTAAGAAGAGAGTCTTTTACTAGAGAAAAAATCTGTATTTGTGCAGAAGGGAAAACTACCCAGTCTGAAACAGGCTGTTGTCATTAAATTATGTACCAAACAAAGCAACCATCCCTAAAGGAAACTATGAATCTTGCTGAATTGGGGACAATGGAAATACTAGAGAATATTGCTGATCATGAAGAACCATCAATTGAGAGTTTAGAGCAAGTAGTATATGAAGATACTGCAATTGTCGAAAACTTGGAATCAGAAGAACGAAATGGCGATGACATGGCAGCAGCCCGCCCTTCGGGATATAATAAAACCGAAAATGATGATGCTGTAGGCGCGTTTTTTAAAGAAATGGCGCGTTATCCACTACTCAAACCCGATGAAGAAGTGGAATTAGCCCGACGAGTCAGATTTTTAGAAGAAATTAAAGAATTGCAAGCAGCTTTGGAATTAGAGCTAGGGGCAGTCCCTAGTAAAATCCAGGTAGCTTCCCAATTAGAGATCACAGAGAAACAACTGGAAAGCCGTTTGTATCAGGGGAGAGTGGCCAAGCGGAAAATGATTCGCTCTAATCTCCGATTAGTAGTATCTATTGCTAAACGATATTTAAATCGTGGTGTTCCTTTTCTAGATTTAATTCAGGAAGGAGCAATGGGTTTAAACCGCGCTTCCGAAAAATTTGATCCCGATAAAGGATATAAGTTTTCTACTTATGCTTATTGGTGGATTAGACAAGCAATTACAAGAGCGATCGCTAATGATGCCCGAACTATTCGCTTACCAATCCATATTGTTGAAAAACTTAATAAATTAAAAAAAGCCCAACGGGAACTCAAGCAAAAACTCTCGCGTAACCCAACAGAGTCCGAAATGGCCGAAGCTTTGGAAATTACGGTTCACCAACTGCGTCAACTTCAACAACTTCGACGACAGGCACTTTCCCTTAACCACCGTGTCGGTAAAGAAGAAGACACAGAGTTAATGGACTTGTTAGAAGATGAAGATAACCAGTCTCCCGAAGCAAAAATGAACGAAAACATGATGCGTCAGGAGATTTGGGAAGTTTTAGGAGACGTACTCACTCCACGAGAGAAAGATGTAATTTCCCTGCGCTATGGACTCACAAGCAGCGAACCTTGCACCCTAGAGGAAGTGGGGAATATGTTTAACCTTTCCCGTGAACGAGTTCGCCAAATCCAAAGTAAAGCCATGCGAAAATTACGCCGTCCTCACATAGCCAAGCGTTTAAAAGGTTGGTTGGTTTAAGTCAGTAGGGGCGCAGGGCCTGCGCCCAGTCATTAGTTAGTTGTCCGTAGTTAGTAAAAATCATGCAGTTGGATATAAACTATGTACTAAGGACTAATGACTAAGGACTAATGACTAATTTAATTATCCGTGATGCCGAAGCAAGTGATTCTCATACCCTGTTTGGATTAATTCAGGGACTTGCAGAATATGAAAAATTATCTGCTGCTGTTATTGGCAATGCAGAAGCACTAAAAGAGCATTTATTTGGTTCACCAAAATACGTAGATGCAATTTTAGCTGAATTTCAAGGTAAAGCTGTCGGCTTTGCTATATTTTTTCATAATTATTCAACATTTCTTACCAAGCCAGGAATTTACCTAGAAGATATCTTTGTTTCGCCAGAATATCGCCGTCAAGGTATTGGTAAAGCACTTTTGATGCGGGTAGCTCAAATAGCAGTAGAACGGGATTGTGGGCGTTTAGAGTGGAGTGTTTTAGATTGGAATATATCAGCCCAAACATTTTACCGAAATATGGGAGCGGATATTTTAGAAGATTGGCGAATTTGTCGAGTTAATGGAGATAATTTAATTAAATTAGCAAATTGACATCCTCCCCACCCTACTCCATAGAGGGTGGGGATTCCAAAGATCGCTCTTTGGGTTTCCTCTTTCCACGAGTTGACTTGCTTGAAGGAGTTACCTCA
>JAKOGY010000067.1 GCA_028658405.1 Dolichospermum sp. ST_sed8
CTGAAACTGGGATAACTGAGGGATATAGACTGAAACTCTCTATAGAATCTGTGTCTCTTTAGAGCGCAGAGTGTCAATGACAAATTACATCACCATCCCCCCATCAACGTTAAATACTTGTCCTGTGATGTAAGCTGCTGCGGGATCTGATGCTAAAAACCGCACCATGCCAGCAATTTCTTCTGGTTTACCAAAACGCCCCAGTGGGATATATTGCAGGATGCCTTCGGCTTTGATATCGGTGGTCATGTCGGTGGTAATAAAGCCAGGAGCAACGGCATTGACCGTGATACCACGGGAAGAAAGCTCTTTAGCGACGGTTTTGGTAAAGCCAATTACACCAGCTTTTGCGGCACTGTAGTTGGCTTGTCCAGGATTGCCCATTTGTCCAGCGACGGAAGCGATATTAATAATCCGTCCAGAACGTTGTTTCAGCATAATTTTACTAACGGCTTTTGTACATAAAAATACACCAGTCAAGTTTAAATCTATGACTGCTTGCCATTCTTCTAACTTCATTCTTAATAGGAGGGTGTCCCGGGTAATACCTGCATTATTGACTAAGATATCCACGCGCTGGAATTTTTCTAAGGTGGTTTTAATGAGGGTATCTACTTGATTTTCTTGAGAAACATCTGCTTGGAGAGAGATCGCTTCTCCTCCGGCTGCTGTGATTTCTGCTACTACTTCTTCTGCTGCGGTGCTAGAACTAGCGTAGTTAACAACTAATTTTGCACCTTGAGTTGCTAGTTGTAAAGCGATCGCTCTACCAATTCCCCGTGATGCACCTGTGACAATTGCAACCTGATCTTTTAATAAACTCATCTGATTTTCCTCAATCTTTGGAGATACCGCGCTAATTATCTTAGAATAATTTGGTGAGGATATAACTGAAACAAAATGAGAAAATTGTCGGCTATATCTGAAATCCTTTATATTCACCTAAGTAGAACGGCTTGAATAATTCAAAGTTTGTAGTGAGGAATTTATTCCTCATTTGAGGGCTGAAGCCCTCACTACGAAATCATCTCCAGATTTTTTACATTACTTAATCTACTTTGATTTATTTTCGTCTACTTACTTAATTACTTATAGTTTTTTATCTAATGAAAGCTTATTCTGTACTTTTCAATTTGATTCCTATACTGATAATGATGGGTGCAGTAATTATGGGATTATCAATCGTAAAGACTAATAATATTCTCAAATTGCTGAAATTTAACGAGGCGATAAAAAGCTGGAAAACTTTATTTTATTTAATGATTTTTTTCTTATTTGGTTACTTAGTTGCTTTTTATCTTTTTATTTATAAAATCATTGATTTGATTGCGGTATTAACAGGATTAGTTTTCTTTCTTGGTTCTTGTTTTGTTTTATTAAGTGTAAATATTTATAATCAAACCCTAGAAAAAATTATAAAAATCCAGGAAGAATATCGAGAAGCTAAGGAAACGGTAGAAAAAACATTAGGAGAATTAAAACGTACTCAAGGACGGCTTATTCATAATGAAAAAACTATTTAAAAAACTGTTTTACTAATTGCTGTTGTTGCACCTCATAACAGCGATAATTCCTGTATTTAACAATACCTTTGCTAAATTGAGAGCCGAAAAAAATTTTGTCAATTTGTCCAAAACAACTCATAAATCAGTGTTACTTTACAAGATAGTCCACTCTCAAAGCCTCTATACAGTAAGCAATACGCTAAAAAATACCTGGTGAGAAACCTTCAGGGAATTTTTAGGACTTATTGTTTTGCTTTACAGAACAGCGAGTTATTAGTGAAGGCTTGATCAACTTACCTCCGTAAATTGGCGAAGGTATTAAAATAGAGAAATAAATTTATGATCAACAAGAGTTTTTTTGGCAGAATTTTAAAAAATAAAGGAACTGAATTAGACCTTGAAGATTTACAGCTAACTAGTCCAAATCTTCAAAAAAATATTCATAAGATTTTAGAACACCCTCTCACAAAACTAGATATTGGGGAAAATAGACTAAAAATATTACCTACTCAAATTGGGCAGTTGGTTAGCTTGAGAATATTAGCCGTTAGCAACAATCAACTTAGATATTTACCTAGTGAAATTGGAGAACTTACTAATTTAGAGACCTTAGACCTTAGCAATAATTACTTGGAGTCACTGCCACCTGAAATCGGCAGATTGAAAAAACTGAAAAATCTTTATTTAGAAGGTAATAGTCTGAGTTTAATGCCATCTGAGATTTTAAGACAAGGAACTAGAGGAATTTTGCTTTATTTACAAGAGCAACTTCAGAGACAAGGTATAACCAAGGGTTTAGAACTCACTCTGGATAGTTATCCCGGACTCAATATCACTCGTTTGCATCCCTGTCCTGATTCTACAAGAGAAATTGATTACGTTTGATCAAAAACTTATTTAGTCCGCGCAGGCGGACTTTGTTTGTGTAGCCGCGAATTCTATTCGCTTAAATTAACTATTATGATTAGTAGATTCAGGTTTAGCAACTACAGAATTAGGAAGAGGTGGGGGTGTAGGGATTTTCGATTCTAGATGGGTTTTACTATTAGTTTGATTCAAAAGAATCATAGACAACAAACCATCTGCTAAACCATTATTACTACCATTATTACCACCAACAATGATATCAGGAATAATGCGGACATTGCGATCGCCCACAATTTGCATTAACTGTACAGCGGTGTAACCTTGCAAACTCAAGGCTTGTACCCCTGTCCGGTAGGTTTCTGCTTTGGCGTTACCGGTAGCAAGAATACCTTCTGCTTTAGCTAAGTTTTTGAGCTTAGTTGCTTCGGCTTCACCATTAGCTTCTTTAATTGCAGCTTGAGATTTCAACTCTGCTATTTGCACATTTTGTTCTGCTTCTACCATTTCTTCTTGAATATCGGCTAAAGCAGTTTCTCTCACCAGCATTTGCCGTTGGGTTTCTGCCATTTGCTGAACTTCATAAGTTTTCCTTTGTTCTTCAGCAATTTTACGATCTGTCAATGTGTGCATTAATTGCTGCGGTGGCGTAATCAAACCAATCAAAGAATCTACAGCTTGCACATCATAGGCGCGTAATGCAGTTTTGACATATTCAGATGCTTCTACTTGACGTTCACTTCGCGCAATCAAGAAATCTAAAATAGTGTATTCTTGAGCAGAGTTGCGGAAATAATTACCGACAATTGGACGTAAAACCTGATCAATGACGTTTTGCATTGAACCTAAGCGCGAAATCACTTTCGGGGCATCTGAAGCACCAATATGGATAATTTGGAATATCTCTAAATCAAAGCTGAAACCGTCAAATGAGAGAAGTTTTAGGGCTTTTAAATTTGTATCGTATCCATGTTGACCGCTAATTCTATCGGTAAAATTCAAGACGATGTTAGTTGTTGGGACTAACTCAACTTTCATCACTTTAGTGTTGAGTGGATGTTTCCCTGGATACAGAGGTTCTACCCAAACACCTTTATGTCCTTGATTTACCAAATTCCCATGAGTAAAAGATGCACCGCTGACATCTTCTTGATCTTCACCTACGAAAGAAATTACCACACCGACGTAACCGATAGGAATTTCCGTCATTGGTACTTGTTCAATATTGACCAACCAAGGATTAAGATTCCAAGAACCCGATAATAATACCTGTTCTTGCAAACCTCTTTGTCCCCCAGCATCAATAAATTTTTGACCATTCTGGAAATTATTATGACCAGGAATAATTCTTCCAGCAATCTCACCTGCGGCAATTGGTAAACCATCTAAAGTGGTGACAATACCTACTTTTTCTGGTGCTATTTCATAAATACGCAATTGTTCTGGTCGCATACCATCACTACTAGCATTTGCAGATGTGATAACTTTAAACAGAGCAGTATTTATCCGGTAACTACCTGCGGTGATAAAAGCAATTTGCCGACCTTTTTCCCCACCGTTGGTCAAGAATTTCCGAGCATCTTGAAAATTATCACATTCGACAATTTTGCCCAAAATCCGTTCTGGTGGATTAGATGCGCCGTCTGCGGCGACAACTAAAGCAATTTGTCCTTGGGGGACAACAATTACTGCTTCTTTTTTAACTGCATATTGCCAAGGCCAATAACCCCAATGCCAACCAGGGGTGAGGGTATCTGCTTGTAAACCTGCCTCTCTATTTAGTGCTATTAAAGAACCAGGTGGTAATCCTTTGCCTGCAATAGTAAATTTTTTAACAACTATGCCAACTTCGCGTTCACCGATAACTACCAGTCCCCCAAAGAAGAAACAACCACCAATAATGATCACAGGAATAATGATCAACGGTTCAATCCCCATGGCTTGATAGGGGATTGGGCGAGTTACTGATTGAGTAACTACGGGTTGCTTTTGATTATAGGGAATTGATTCGGAAGTTAATTCTTTTTCTGTCAGCACTTTTATGGAAGTGGCATTGGCAGCATTAACACCACCTACTAAGGCTAAGGCTGCAATTGCAGATGTAGCCAAGCTGACAAATTTATTTTGCTTACTTTTACCAAGGGAAAATGGAAAGCTTTTCATATATGTTCCTTTTTCAGCAAATAATTATCCAAGTTATAACTACATGAGGATGGAATGATTTTTCTTAAACCTACTGTAATAATTAATCAGAAAAGCTCCGTTGTCACGAATCTGACAAACTAATATAACCTCTCCATAATAGTGTGGTGGGCATTGCCCACAAGGAGGAGGGTAACAAAGCTGTTGGATGCCCTATATAACCTCTCCATAATAGTGTGGTGGGCATTGCCCACCCTACGAAATGATCAGGGATAATGGTGCAAAATGTGAATCAACCAAAACCCCCTCCTCCTGGAGTTTCGATCACAAAAATATCTCCTGGTTGCATTTCTACAGTTGCGGTACTGCTTAAAATCTCCTCAGTGCCATTTTCACGCTGTACCCAGTTGCGTCCTACTTGTCCCGCTTCTGCACCATGTAATCCAAAGGGAGGAACACGACGATGACCAGAAAGAATATTAGCTGTCATAGGTTCTAAAAACTTAATCCGACGGATTACCCCATTACCTCCCGAATGTTTGCCTTTTCCTCCACTCTGGGGACGCAAACTAAAACTTTCTACCTGTACAGGATAACGAGTTTCTAAAACTTCTGGATCAGTTAAACGCGAGTTAGTCATGTGGGTATGAACTGCATCAGTCCCATCAAAATCAATTCCTGCACCTGAACCACCACAAATAGTTTCATAATATTGATATTTTTGATTACCAAAAGTGAAATTATTCATTGTTCCTTGGGAAGCGGCCATGATACCCAAAGCACCATATAAAGCATCAACGATAGTTTGGGAAGTTTCGACATTTCCGGCTACTACTGCTGCTGGATAAATTGGGTTCAACATACAACCTTGAGGAATAATAATTTCTAAAGGTTTGAGACAACCAGCATTGAGAGGAATATTATTATTAACTAATGTCCGAAAGACATATAAAACTGCCGCTTGAGTTACAG
The DNA here is from genome assembly GCA_028658405.1 of Dolichospermum sp. ST_sed8. Lineage (GTDB taxonomy): Bacteria > Cyanobacteriota > Cyanobacteriia > Cyanobacteriales > Nostocaceae > Dolichospermum. The sequence goes on from JAKOGY010000067.1 coordinate 5,484, forward strand.
CTTTAGGAGCATTGAAATTACTATTTAGTTGTGCAGATGTGCCAGTAAAATCAATTTTAGCACTACGATTTTCTTGGTTAATGGTTACTTTAACTTGAATTTTTGCACCGCTATCCATTTCATAAATAAATGAGCCATTTTGTAAAACATCAATTGCTCGTCTGACAGATTCTTCTGCATTGTCTTGGACAAACTGCATATAAGTTTGCACTGTTTCTAGTCCATATTGATTAACCATTTTAATAAGTTCTTGCAATCCTCTGGTATTAGCAGCAATTTGAGCTTTAAAATCGGCAATATTTTGGTCAGGATTACGGCTAGGATAGGGATGATTTAACAGTAATTTTCTCACTGTTATTTCTTGAAATTCTCCCTGTTCTACTAAGAGAAAATTATCAAATATAATTCCTTCTTCTGTTACTGTGGTACTGTGAGGAGGCATAGAACCGGGAGTAATACCACCTATATCTGCTTGGTGTCCACGAGATGCAACGTAGAAAATAATTTCTTGATTTTCTGCATTAAAAATTGGGGTAATTGCTGTGACATCAGGTAAATGTGTTCCCCCATTGTAAGGGTTATTTGATAAATAAATATTTCCCGGTTTAATATTGTCACCTTGATCATTAATTAAACTGCGAACACTATCACTCATTGAGCCTAAATGTACAGGAATATGAGGAGCATTGGCAACTAATAAACCAGCAGCATCAAAAATAGCACAGGAAAAATCTAGTCGTTCTTTAATATTGACTGATGTTGCTGTATTTTGCAAAACAATTCCCATTTGTTCCGCGATAAATTGATAGAGATTTTTAAATATTTCTAAACGAACCGGATCTGCTTGAGATGTGGTGGACATTTTTTGATTGAATTAATTTTAATATCGAGGATATGTTGGGTAACATGAGCATCTACCCAACCTACAAATTGTTTTTTAGATGGTATCTGGATCAATATTTAATTCTCGCAATTTTGCAGCTAAACGTTCTGCTCTTTGAGTTTCACGTTCTGCTCTTTGAGTTGCATATTCTGCTTCTTGAATTGCATATTCTGCTCTTTGAACTTCTGCTTCTGCGGTTTCTTCAGGTGTGGGTACTAAACTTGATTCTGGGGTAAAATAACGTAATAAACCATTATTAATTCCCAAAAATAGGCCTAATTGTTCACTCCATAAATATCCTTGCTCGTTGGCTTTGATAGGTTGATATTTAGCATCTACTAAATGAAAACCTGCAAATTCTAATGTATAGGGGTCAAACCAAAAGTATTCTGGTGTGCGGAAAGTATCTTGATAAAGTTGTTTTTTAGGTTCTCTATCTGTCTTTGCTGTTGTTGGTGAAAGAATTTCCACAATTACATGAGGATATTTACCATTTTCTTCCCACACTACCCAACTTTTACGGGTTTTAAGTTCAGTTCCTAGAACTACAAAAAAATCAGGACCTCGAAAATTTTCTGTTTTTTTCTGATGTGGGCTATAGTAAATACTCAGATTTCCCGCAGCGTAAAAATCTGTTCTATCTTTCCATAACCATTTAAGACATTTGATTAAGAGTATAATTTGCTCTAAATGTAGTTCTGTTTCCACGGGAGGTTCATCACTATATAAATCGCTGGGAGGAAAAATTACATCTGGGACGATGTTTTGTTCAGATACTAATTCTTGAGTAATCATCATGATATGATACCAAGTAGTTGTTTATTGATTTTAGCATTAATTGAACGCAGATAAGCGCAGATTTTCATAAAATTGCTATAAGTTTACTTTTTAGATAAAATTAAATGATTACGTTCAGTTAATTTTGCTTGCCAATTCGGTTCAATTACTATTGTACTAATTTTTTCAACAATGATTGCAGCACCATTTATATTATCTCCTGGTTGTAAGTTTTCTCGCAGATAAACTGGTGTATCATGCCATTGTTCAGCAGTAAACATCTGGACTATTTTTACAGGTTGGGGTGTTTCTTCTATCGAGCGTTTGCGAATGATTATAGGTTCTTCGGGAGTATCCATTTTTTGAATTACTTCTACAGAAATAGATTCAACAATTAATGGCTTTTCTGTTTGCATAAAACCATAACGTGATTTATGTTCTGTTGCAAATTTTTGTTGCATTTCGGCGATATCTGAGGTAAAAGCAACGGTCAAAATGGAGTTAGTTCCTTCATATTTTAAATTAGCTTTTTTAATTACTTCTTCTGTGAGTTTCGTTTCTGGTTGCTGATTTAACTCACTCATGGCTTGGGTTTCTAAAGATGCCATTAGTTTCTGTAATTGAGGAATTAATATTTGATTTAAAGGTTGTTCTACTCCTGTAATTTTGGTAACTCTGACATCAGCTAAACCCATTCCATAAGCAGAAAGAACTCCCGCAAAAGGGTGAAGAAATATCTTTCTCATTCCTAAAGTATCAGCAATTAAACAAGCAACTTGTCCTCCTGCACCACCAAAACAACAAAGTACATATTCACTAACATCATAACCTCGTTGGAGGCTAATTTTTTTAATAGCATTTGCCATATTTTCCACAGCAATGGCAATAAAACCTGATGCTATTTGTTCAGAAGTTTGATGATTTTTGGTGACAGATTTAATCTGTTCTCCTAATTCTCTAAATTTCTGAATGACAATTTCTTGATCTAAAGGTAATTTACCTTCACTCCCAAAAACTGCGGGAAAATATTGGGGGTGAATTTTTCCTAACATGATATTAGCATCTGTCACTGTTAATGGTCCACCACGCCGATAAGCAGCAGGGCCTGGATTTGATCCCGCAGATTCGGGTCCAACACGATAACTCGAACCATCAAAATATAAAATTGAACCACCTCCGGCTGCAATGGTGTTAATTGATAATACGGGAACTCGCATTCTTGCACCTGCAATTTCTGAATCTAGTTCTCTTTCATATTCTCCTTTAAAGTGAGCCACATCTGTACTTGTTCCTCCCATATCAAAGGTGATAATTAAATCAAATCCTGCTCTTTTGCTAGTTTCAACTGCACCGACAATACCACCAGCCGGTCCACTTAAAATGCTATCTTTACCTTGAAATTGGTCTGCGTCGGTTAACCCTCCATCTGATTTCATAAACATTAATCTAACGTTGGGTAAGTGACTAGCTACTTGGTTAACATAGCGACGGAGAATAGGAGTTAAATAGGCATCAACGACGGTGGTATCTCCTCTACTAACGAGTTTCATTAAGGGACTGACTTGATGGGATATGGAGATTTGTGTAAAGCCGATTTCTTGGGCAATTTGGGCTACTTGTTGTTCATGTTTGGGATAGCGATCGCTGTGCATGAAAACAATGGCACAACTTCTAATTCCTGTGTTGTAAACTGTTTGTAAATCATTGCTAACTTGTTCAATATTGACGGAAATTAATTCATTTCCATGGGCATCATATCTTTCATTTATCTCAACTACTTGTTCATAAAGCATAGTAGGTAAAATTATCTGCCTGGCAAAGATATTTGGGCGATTTTGGTAGCCAATTCTCAAGGCATCTTGAAAGCCTTTAGTAATGAGCAAAACTACCCTATCTCCATGTCTTTCTAACAGCGCATTTGTAGCTACTGTTGTTCCCATTTTCACTACTTCTATTGTTTGATAGGGAATGGGTTCATAACTAGAAATGCCGATAATATCCCGAATCCCTTGAATAACTGCATCTTCGTATTGTTCAGGATTTTCTGACAATAATTTATAGACTATTACCCATTCTTGGTGAGGCAGAGGTATGATTAAAAATCGTTCTGTATTGTTGGAAAGTTTATCTATAATTGTCTGATTATTGGTGACAGCAACTATATCTGTAAATGTGCCACCTCTGTCTGCAAAAATTTTCAACATTATTCTATTTATTGGTATTTATCCTATAATAGGACTCCATAAAAAAGATGATTCAATCTTGTGGGATGGGCATCTGCTCCCTCCTCATATTATTATCAGCCAAAAAATTTGCATGATGGACAATACCACCATGCAATTGCAAAAAAATCTGAATTGTCAATTTATACTGAACCACCAGCAGCTTGAAAACGAGCGCGAGCGCGTTTAAATGCTTTTGTTGCCTGGATTTGTGCTTGACGATCTTCTGGTTTAACTTGATTTAGACGAGTTTGTGCTTCCGTCAAAGCAGTTCGGGCTTCGTCAATCTTAATTTTGTCGCCACGTTCAGCACCATTGACTAAAACTGTGACTTCATCTGCATCAATTTCAGCAAAACCGCCTAAAAGAGCGATCGCTTGCCAGTTGGCATTTTTATTAGCACGAACACGCATTACACCTATATCCAAAGCTGTTAATAGTGGTGCGTGTCCACTCAAGATACCTAATTGACCAGTAGTGCTAGGTAAAACTACTTCGTCAGCTTCAGCATCCCAAACGGTTTTGTCTGGGGAAATTACACGAACGGTCAGAGTCATATTTTTTAGTTTCTACTTATTAATAGGTGATTGGTAATTGGTAATTGGGAAAAAGGTAATTGGGAGAAATTTATTACCCATCACCCATTACCCATTACCTATTACCCATTAGCCTTTCAACTTTGCTGCTTTTTCTTTTGCTTCGGTGATATCACCAACTAAGTAGAAAGCTTGCTCAGGTAAAGCATCCAATTCACCAGAAAGAATTTGTTGAAATCCTTTAATGGTGTCTTCCAACTTCACATACTTACCAGGAGAACCAGTAAATACTTCAGCTACGAAGAAAGGCTGAGACAGGAAACGCTCAACTTTCCGCGCCCGTGCCACAATCAAACGGTCTTCTTCAGACAATTCATCTAAACCAAGAATGGCAATGATGTCTTGTAGTTCTTTGTACCGTTGTAGAGTTGATTGTACCGCCCGTGCAGTATCGTAGTGATCACTACCAACAATGTTGGGTTGCAACATTGTTGAACTAGAATTCAAAGGATCAACCGCTGGATAGATACCTTTTGATGCTAAACTACGAGACAATACAGTTGTCCCGTCTAAGTGAGCGAAGGTAGTTGCAGGTGCTGGGTCAGTCAAGTCATCGGCAGGTACATATACAGCTTGAATAGAAGTAATAGAACCTTCGGTCGTGGAGGTAATCCGTTCTTGTAAAGCACCTACGTCTGTAGCCAAAGTAGGCTGATATCCTACCGCAGAAGGCATCCGACCCAAGAGTGCGGATACTTCAGAACCAGCTTGAACAAACCGGAAGATGTTATCAACAAACAGCAATACGTCTTGCTTGTTGACATCACGGAAATACTCAGCCATTGTCAAACCAGACAAACCAACCCGCATTCTTGCTCCAGGTGGCTCGTTCATTTGACCATAAACTAGAGCAATTTTGGATTCATTGAGATTATCTTTATTGATAACTCCAGATTCCATCATTTCGTTGTAGAGGTCATTTCCTTCCCGGGTGCGTTCACCCACACCCGCAAATACGGACACGCCACCATGTTGGGTAGCGATGTTGTTGATCAATTCCATCATGATCACGGTTTTACCAACACCTGCACCGCCGAACAGACCGATTTTACCACCGCGTTTGTAGGGAGTTAGCAAGTCAACAACTTTAATCCCAGTCTCAAACACAGAAGGTTTGGTTTCCAAATCTGTGAATTTAGGAGGGTCACGGTGAATAGGTAGATATGCTTCCGCGTCTACAGGACCTTGCTGATCTACTGGTTCGCCTAAAACGTTGAAAATTCGTCCCAAGGTGGCTTTACCAACGGGTACGGTGATAGGAGCGCCAGTATCAATAACTTCTAAACCACGAACTAAACCGTCTGTGGTACTCATAGCTACAGCTCGGACTTGGTTGTCGCCTAAGAGTTGCTGTACTTCAACTGTTAAGCTGATGTTTTGTCCAGCTTCGTTCGTACCAGTAATGGTTAAAGCGTTGTAGATTTGGGGTAATTTGCCGCCGGGGAACTTAACGTCTACAACCGGACCAATTACTCGGGTAATGTAACCAATGTTTGTTTTTTCTGCGGTGGTGACCATGCTGCGCCTAAATGAATGAAGCTATTTTTCACAAGTGGGTCATTTAAGACCCCAGACCAAGCGATATCATATTTTAGGTTAGCACTTAACGCCCCCACCTTTGTCTTAAATTCATTATTAAAACTAGATCCCCTATTTCTAGAGTAAGTTGGTTATCAGGGCTGCGAAGATGCGATTGCCATCAGCTAAAGAATGTTAAATTAATAGTTCTGTATTATCCAAGAACCCTATAAATGACTCGTTTTATACATGATCAATTTGCCAAGCAGTATCTTACAGAACTATTAACACCTTACGGACAAGTAGAAACCAGTAAAGATATTACCGCCGAAGTCAGGCAAGTTGACGTATTATTTATACCTTCACCCCAATCCACACAAAGCCTAGAAATAATAGGTTTGTTAGGGAAAATGGCGGAAATTTCCGCCATATTTGAACCATTCCGTAATCCAGTCAGCAAAAGTGAAATTCGCAGTTGTATAGGTAAATTATTTGACACCCATGCAGAACTAGAACGGCAGGCTAAACGCAATGATACGCGAATCAACGAAACCGAATTATCCCAATTGTGGATTTTTACTCCTACAGCATCGGTAGAAATTTTAGAAAGCTTTAATGGTACTCTGAATGAAGGAAACTGGGGACAAGGAATTTATTTCTTTCCAAAAGGATTTAAAACTGTACTTGTGGTTATTCATCAGCTACCCAGCACACCCGAAACCCTGTTTTTGCGGATATTAGGCAGAGGAAAAGTACAAAGACAAGCAGTAGAAGAATTAGAAGCACTAGCGAATAATAGTCCGTTCCTTGGGGATATTATACAATTAGTACAGAACCTAATTGCTGTGTTATCGGCTCGTCAGCGTCAAGAACAAAATATTGATAAGGATGATCAGGAGTTAATTATGAAATTATCGGAAATATATCAGCAACAATTGGAAGAACTTAAGAAACAAGGACTTCAAGAAGGACGACAAGAAGGACGACAAGAAGGACGACAAGAAGGACGACAAGAAGGACGACAAGAAGGTGTAGAAAGAGAAAGAAGGGGTATGATTGAAAGTATTTTACAAGTACGTTTTGGGGAAGTTGATCCACAGTTAGCAACAATTATTAACCCTCTGATTGCTATGAGTAGAGAAGAATTTACTCCTTTGCTTTTACAGTTATCTCGTGAAGAATTATTAGCTAGATTTGTGTGAATTTTGCAAAATAAAAATCAATGATGATCAGGTAAGGGTTTAGCACTGCTAAACCCTTACCTTTTCTTTTAGTTGATTTTATATCTTTGGTTGATATAGCTATCACTCAAAAGAAAGATGAACTATTCCTATCCTCTATGTCAATCTAGGATTAGTAAAAATGCCTTTTCAGGGAGAACTAAGAATGGTAGTCACTTTAGACGATACCAAACGTAATGCTATTGCCGTCAAATTAGCAGATATGAAATTATTGCAAGAGTTGTTGATTAATAATGAAGAACAATTTCTGAGAGATTGTACTGATCATGAAATTAGCAATAATTTTCGGAAAATGCTAGATGATAAATGAAGAAAATTATTTACTATTGCGGCTTTGGACAGAGATACTTTCAAGAAGCCATCATATCCGCACTGAGCATTCGCTCTGTTGGGGGCTTTGATGGAGAAATATTAGTGTTCTGCGACAAGAATCATGGCTCTTCATGGCTAGATGTCTATGGATACGAGGCTCCGAAAGTAACTTTTGTTCCTTTAGGCGAAAAAGAACCAAAAGACGCTGCTGCATTCAGGTTAAAGGCACTGAATTACATAGAATACACTGAGGATATCACGTTACTGTATCTGGATACTGACATAGTATGCATTCGTCCTATTGATTGGCCAAAACTATTTTCCATTTGCGACCTTAACCTAGTTAATTTATACGGCTATCCCGATAGGACGCAAGATAATCCAAATATGGCTGGTCTGGTTACAGACGACAAAAACATCTTGGCTCAGAAAGCATTTTGTTCCGGGCTATTATTATTCCGTCCACTAAACTCTATTTCCCAATCATTTGATGAAACACTTCAACGATATGCTTTGCAGCAGAATATAAACTTCTGCTGGGAGCAGCCTATGCTCTCCTATGTCTTACTCAAGAACAAGATGGCAAACATTACCCTTGAAAAATATGTGAACGAGCTTCGCAATCCAGCCGCTAATAAACAGGAAGCGTTTTTCAATCACTTATGTGGCTTGAGATCGGAGGAAAGACCTGCACAGATGATTAATTTACTTGAATTGGCCCTTCACAAAATTAACACTAATTTTTGGCGATGATATGGTTTGATTTGGATATGCTGTAATGATTCGATGAAAATTACAGGTGTATTTATCTGATGATTATAGCTTTTTAATGCTGATTGTTGTCGGGAAAGTTGATCGCCTAATATCCAAATTCCAATCATAGATAATTGTATATTTTCGGTAAATTTACGTTTTCTGATTTTGGGATTTGAATCTACCTGCAATAAATTCTCTTTTTTCTAGATGTTTAGTTTGGCGTTTGGTAACTCTTTCTCTCCACATTCGGAAACTCGATAATTTCATTTCCCTTCTCATGAGAGCAATTACCTGTTTTTCTAAGAGTCCAAATTGTTTTTCTATCACATCAAATGGTGTCCGATCTTCCCAAGCCATTTCGATAATACGATCTATGCTTTCAGCATCTAAGTCAGGTAATTTCATGTTTTGAGAATTTGAATAAAAATGCCATAATTGTCAATCTGTTTTAATTATACTATCATAATTCTTTTTTCTCTTGTTTTCTCTAAGGAGGTAGAACCTCTAAGATAGCATTCCCAGTCTGGAGACTGGGAACGAGAAGAACGAGAAGACGAGAAAAAAATCGCCAGAATGCTCTAAAATAAGAGTAGGTACAAAAAACTCTGTACTCTCCTCCAGTCGCTTCATCTTTATTACTTATGACTTTCTCGTCAGCACGACAGTATTTTTACCAAGAGATTCAACAACCTGACGAATATATCAATCTCGCAAAGGCAGCTTTGTATATTGCCCAGGAAGAATATCCAGATATTGACACTGAAGAATATTTAAATGCTCTTGATACAATGGCAATGGAGTTAGAGGAACGTTTGCCCTCTTCTCGCTATCCTCTGCGGATTATTCAAAGTATTAATCAGTATTTATACGAAGAATTGGGTTTTGATGGCAATAAAATTGATTATTATGATCCACGCAATAGTTTTTTTAATGATGTCATTGAAAGGAAAACGGGAATTCCTATTACTTTAGCATTGGTTTATATGGAGGTGGCAAAACGGATTGATTTTCCCATGGTAGGGGTAGGAATGCCGGGACATTTCCTGATTCGTCCAGATGTGGAAGATATCGGAATTTTTGTGGATGCTTTTAATGGTGGGGAGGTGATGTTTACCCAAGACTGTCAAGAAAGGCTTTCACAAATTTATCACCAAGAAGTGACGCTCAAACCTGAATTTTTAGCAGTTGTGAGTAATCGGCAATTTTTAGCTAGAATGTTGACTAATTTAAAATATATTTATCTTCAGAAACAAGATTTGGAAAGAAGTTTGGGAATAGTAGAACGGATTTTACTATTGTTTCCTGGAACAAGTTTGGAATTAAGAGATAGAGGTTTATTATATTATCAATTAGGACAGTTTTCTCAAGCTGCGGAAGATTTACAAATTTATTTAATTAAAGTTCCTGATGCTAGAGATGCAGATGTAATTCGTCAATTACTTGCTAAGTTAAATTAGTTAGTTGTATAATTTCCTTAACAGTCTATCGAGTCAGGAGAATTTGTTATGCTGACCATTGATACTAATAAAACATTATATGAGCAAGATTTTTACCTATGGATACAAACTACACTTACAGTTTTGAGAGAAGGAAAATTAGAACAATTAGATATTGAGAATTTAATTGAAGAAATTGATAGTATGGGAAGGAGTGAAAAGAAAGAATTAAAAACTCGCCTAGTTGTCTTAATTGAACACTTGTTAAAACTACAATATTGGACCCAGGAAAAAGATTATAATGCTAGAGGCTGGCGGAATACTGTTGTTGAACAAAGACGACAAATAGCCTATACTCTAGCAGATAGTCCTAGTTTAAAAGGGATTTTAAATGATGTATTTCTAGATTGTTATACAGATGCTAGAAATGATACAATAAATAAATATCAACTCCCCTCAACTTTATTCCCCAAAGAGCCATCTTTCTCTTTAGTTCAGGTTCTCAATGCAGATTTTATACCCTAAGTCTGGAGTATAGATGAAGATAGTGCGTTTCTAAAAATTTGCTCACACTTCATATTTTTTTCTGAGTTTAACTTTAATCAGCAATTCATCTTTAATTCGGTTCAAAATTGAAGTTTCATTTAAAGTTGATAGAATTTGACTAACTACTGCTTTTGGTCCATCTGGTCCCCAAGTGGCACCATTCGCTAAATAAGCTTTAGTAACTTGTCCAATACTGTATGAAGATACACCAGCTACTCCTGCTTGGGTTATGGCTATGGATAAATAGGGGGCAATTGTCATGCCGACGGTTGCGGTTGCAGAGATACCAAGTAAGGTTTTTAAGCCACTTAAACCCAAATTTGCTAATAGTTCACTAGCACCAATACCACCCATACTCAAGGCGATTTTTTGAAGTAATTTAACAGCACCGGCTTCTGTCATGGGAATACCGTAAAGTTTAGATAAACCTAAAATTAAGGAAATATCAATAATTACGGCACTTAATATATCAACTACTGTAACAGGATTGAGAGCGATCGCTAATGCTTTAGTCATGACTGCTTTCCAAATTAACTGATTAGCATTTTCTTCTCTAATGATTAATTTACGCTGTACCAATTGCTGATTGACATTATCAGCATAAAGCATAGTATTTAAAGCCACTAAAGCTTTACCTTCACGGTGGAGAATTTCGATAATTTTCAATTTCAATTCTTCAACTTGAGATTTGCCTTTTTGCAATTTTATATTTCTAGAACCATCAGGATTTTGTACGGCAATTTTGACCAATGGTGAAGCGGAAGCCATGACAATTTCATCTTGTGAAAGTAATTCTCGCACTCTATCATCTCGAATTTTTTCATAAATTGTGATTCTGTCAGTTTCGGGATATTGATCAACTTTATTAAAGACTAAAATTATCGGTTTCCCAACTTCTCGTAATTGCGATAAAGCTACTTGTTCAAGTTTGGTCATATCTCCTGAAATTACAAAGAGAATTAAATCTGCTTGTTTGGCAATTTGTTCAGCTAAAGCTGCGCGGGTTTCACCGTCTACTTCATCTAATCCAGGAGTATCAATTAATTCGACTTGGGATTGGCCATTGCTGGGTAATGTGGCTTTGAAAGTTCCTAAAGCTTCTTCACTAATACTCCAATTGACGGTTTGAGCATCACGAGTCACACCATGTAATGGTCCGGTAATAAAGACTTCTTGACCGACTAAAGCATTCAGGAGAGACGATTTACCACGTCCTACCATGCCAAAAGCAGCAATTTGGACTACCATACTTTCTAGTTTATCTAGCATGGTTTCTAAATCGTGAATTTCTGCTTCTAAACCTGATTTTTCTGTAGAGGAAAGATCAATATTATTAACTAAGTTTCGTAGTGCAGTTTTAGCTTGTTTATAATTAAGTTCGGCTTGAATATCATCAAAGGTAAAAATGACGTTATCTAATTCTTCTTCCCACTTGGGGATAGGTTCAGGGATAGTATTCATTTTGGGGCATGGGAAAGATAGAGGAATGAAGTTGAAATAATATATAATAATACTAAATGATCTATGAAAATTTCTGGGTAGTATGGAGTAAGCAACATAGCAATCATAGATAATATTTGAAAAATTTTAAGTAGGGTGGGCAATGCCCACCGGATAAGGGTTTTGGTGGGCAATGCCCACCCTACGTATATTTTGAAAATTAGAGGTCTTATATATCTTATGACTAAGAAAAAAATACTCCAAGAGGAACAATCTTACACCTTTCGCTCTTATTTTGAATTACCTTACGATATAGAGGAAATTTTAGCTGAATTAGGCTACTCATTTGTTAAAAAAGCAGTTGATTTACCCAAAACTTCTCATGCTTTAGAAAAAATTGCCGAACTCAAACATAAAATTATCTCTTTTTTACCATTAGTTAGCTTAAATAATGAGACTGCTAGACGAGAAACTTTAGTTTCACCTCTTTTATTAGAGATTATTACTTATTGTCAATGTCAGATGAAAATTGAATACGCAGTTAATGTGAATAATTGGCTAAAAGGAAATCTAGATTATTTGTTACGTTCTCAGCAAAGTTTATTAGTAATTGAGGCTAAAAATGATGATCTATCTAGGGGATTTACTCAGCTTGCTGTGGAATTAATTGCTTTATCGGAAATTGAAGAAAATAAATCTATATTTTATGGTGCTGTAACTACTGGAGAAATTTGGCGTTTTGGTAAATTAGACCGTCAACAAAAACAAATTACCCAAGATATGACACTTTTAAGAATACCTGATGATATTGAGGAAATTGGTCATATATTGGTTGGTATTCTGCAAATGGAAGATTAGAAAATATGTTTTAATTTTTAGGTTTTAATTCACTAGGATATGACAACTTGATGTAATTCATTAGGAGTAAGATGAGAATGAACAACTTCACCATCACGAAACCACACAATGCGCTTGGTTTGACGCGCAACCTCTGATTCATGGGTAACTATTACCACTGTGATACCACTGCTATTAAGTTCATGAAACAAGTCTAATACTTCTTGGGTAGTATGAGAGTCAAGTGCGCCGGTGGGTTCGTCTGCGAGCAGGACAACGGGGTTATTGACAATGGCGCGAGCGATCGCTACTCTTTGTTGTTGTCCCCCTGATAATTGGGTAGGTTTGTTATTCAGGCGTTTTTCTAAACCGACTTTGATTAATGCGGCTGTAGCGCGTTCTTTTCTTTCCCCAGGTTTAACACTAGCATACACCATTGGTAACATGACGTTTTCTAGGGCTGTTAACTGATTTAATAAATGGAATTGCTGGAATACAAACCCTAGTTTTTTATTGCGAATATGCGCCAATTCTGTATCACTCATTTGAGCAACATTCAAATTATCTAAATAATAATCTCCGGTACTAGGACGATCTAAACAACCGATAATATTCATGGCTGTGGATTTTCCCGAACCAGAAGGCCCCATTATCGAACAATATTCCCCCTTTTCTATGACCAAATTCACATTATTAAGTGCTTTAACTTCTATTTCTCCAATGCCATAAAGTTTAGAAATATCCTCTAAACGAATAATTACTGATTCTGGTACAGCTTGGGGAATATTCGTATCATTAAAAGTCAGAGTATTGGACATAGATATTTATCCTTCTTTTTTAATTAAACATTACGCTGTTCTTAGTGCCACCATTGGATCAAGTTGAGCCGCACGACGGGCTGGAACTACACCAAAAAATAAACCAATACCACCGGAAACACTAGCAGCTAATATAACTGCACTTGGTGAAAGTGTAGCCTGTAAAGGGCTAAAGATCCCAACTAAAAGAATGCTGCCACCGCCTAAAGCAATGCCGATTACACCACCAGCTACTGATAAAATTACGGCTTCGATCATGAATTGGAGGAGAATATCTTGTTGAGTTGCACCAATAGCTTTACGCAGTCCAATTTCTTGAGTCCGTTCAGTGACAGAAACCAGCATTATATTCATAATACCAATCCCACCAACAAATAAAGAAATGCTCGCTATTGCTGCTAACATAATTGTTAATGCTCCGGTAATTGTATTAGTGATTTCTAAGAGGTTCTTTTGGGTTTGAACGGTGAAATCATCTTCACGCACAATTTTGTGCCGCCGTCGGAGTAAGTTTGTCATTTGAAATTCTGCTGCTGATATACTATTTTCATCTTTGGCAGATACAGAAATTAAAGAAATATTAATACCGAAGGGGGATGTTCTCCCCACCAACCGACTAAACATTGTATTAATGGGAATATAGACGGTATCATCATTATTACTGCCAAAGGAAGAACCTTTAGCTACTGTTAAGCCAATTATTTGAAAAGTAGTATTTTGAATACGTATTTTCTGACCCACAGGATTTTGATTGTCAAATAGTTTGGCGGCTAAATCTGGACCCACTACTGCTATTCTCTTATTACGTTTAACATCAAATTCATTAAAAAATCGTCCGTCCTTAATTTCTAAACTCCGAAGTGTTGCATAATTAGCGGTAGTACCAATAACTGTACTAGATGTATTTCTATTTCTATAATTGATTGTGATTCTATTATTAATTTCTGGAGCAACTTCTTTAACTGCACGAACTTGTTTCGCTATAGCCTTTGCATCTTGTAAAACCAAAGTTCTGGGCATTGCTGTCACTCTTCCCCGACTTCCTGGACTACCAGGAATAATAAATAGAGTATTTGGTCCCAATGATTCAAATTGCTTAGTTGCTAATGTTTTTGCACCTTCCCCAATCCCAATCATGGCAATTACTGAAGCATTACCAATGATAATTCCTAACATGGTTAAACTACTTCTGAGCTTATTCGCTAATAAGGTGGTAGTTGCCATTTTCACGCTTTCTAAGATGTCCATAATTTTGTTGAATGTGAGATTTATTCTCTACTAATATAATATATGGTTTATTTAATTAAGATTACTTGGTCATAAATAATTCTACAATATTCTATTTTTGTTGTCAAATTCACCTAAATTCTGCCAAGTAAATTTATGACTTCCATAATTACAATATCTAACAATTATAAAACCCAATCCTTCGATACTGCAATTGCCTCCGAACTTGCTTTATTTGCCATTTGGAGATCATGGAATACTGGACAACGAGCTACTCATATTAATTATAACACCCGTAGCGCACGTTCTACAGCTTGGCATATTGCTAAAACCACTTTGGCAACCCAAGATAAAACCCAACAAATTCGTTACTTTTTAAAGAAAGTATTAGATCATAATTTGATTGATTACTTAGAGATACAAGGAGAAATAAAAATGACTGGAGCAATTGAAGAAGCCTTAATTGTTGCTGAAATTTTAGAATTTTTAGATATTCCTTATCTTGTGGGTGGTTCTGTTGCCAGTGGCATTTGGGGAGAAATGCGTTATACCCAAGATATTGATTTAGTTGCTGATATTCAAGAAAGTCAAATTGAATTATTAGTTAATGCTTTTTCTCCTAGATTTTATATTAGTGAAGTTGCTATTCGAGAAGCCATAAAATCAGGTTATTTATTTAATCTAATTGATAACCAAACTGGTTGGAAAATTGATATTTTTATCCTCACTCCAGATCCTTTTGAGCAATCTAAATTTGCTAGAAGAAAACAGATTTCCGTTGATGAAATGGGACGAACTCTCAACTTTTATACTCCAGAAGATACAATTTTACAAAAACTCACCTGGTATCGGATGACGCAAAAACAATCTTCTCAACAATGGCGTGACATTTTAGGTATATTAAAACTTCAACAATCAGCACTTGATTTTATTTATCTTCAACAATGGGCTAATATTCTACAACTTTCGGCAGAATTAGCACAAGCATTGAGAGAATCTATTTAGTTAAGTACCTCTAACTATTTTTCTTACTTAGGCTTATCTCCCTTCTCTTTAGGTAAATCAATAAACACCCTTTCTCCGGCTTTAAGACCATTTAAAACCTGAATTTGGTTATCAATATTCGCACCAATTGTCACGAAACGAAATTCGGGTTTATTTTTTTCACCCAATAACCAAACTCCAGTTTTTCCTTTCCGGGTAACAATTAACTCCTGGGGTATTAACAGCGCATTTTCGATATTCTTGCCAAGAAATGTAACTTCACTGACATTCATCCCTGAACGCAGTTTACCTGATCCCGTATTAATTGCTACGCGCACCTGAAAGGATGTGACATTTTGATCAACTACCGCTTCAGGAGCAATCAAACGTACCTGTCCCTGAAAAACGTCTTCAGGATAAGCATCAATGGTAATTTCCACTTTTTGTCCCAGCTTAATTTGGGATATATCTACTTCGGGAACATTTGCTAAAACTTCTATACCTTTTGCTAATGCTACTATGGAAGTTGAAGTAGCTGAAGCATTACTAGAAGCGGAAATTGCCGGACTCACATAAGCCCCCACAGTAGCATATCTCTGGGTAACAGTTCCTGAAAAAGGAGCGCGGAGAATTGTATCTTCTAATTGGACTTGTTGTTGTTTTACCTGAGCTTCTGCACTAGCTACCGCTGCTTTGAATCTAGCAATTTCTTGGGGACGATTACCATTTTCTAATTTTCGTAATCCTTCTTTTTCTTGATTAACTATTGCTTCTTGCTTTTGAATATCTTGGTTGCGGTTGCCTACTTTTAGTAAAGATAATCGCCGTTGAGCTTCTTCTAAATTAGCCTTTGCCTTACTATTTTCACTGATATATTGTTCTAAACTATCTTGAGAAATAGCTCCATTTTTAGCCAAATCTTGATAACGTTTCACCCTAGCTTGAGTTAGTTCTACAGAAGCTTTTGCTGAGTCTACTTGAGCCTGTGCTTGTTGAATTTCTTGCAAACGATTACCATCACGGGTAATCGCTAATTGTGCCTGTGCTTGGTCTACACGGGCTTTTCCTTGGGCAATTTCTTCGGGACGACTTCCGGCTTGACTTTCCGCTAACTGTGCTTTTGCTTGTTCTAAATTAGCTTTGTATTGGAGAATTCGCATTTTAATTTCCGAATTATCCATGCGAGCAATAATTTGTCCTTTTTTGACAGTATCTCCCTGTTCAACATTTAATGCTGCCAACAATCCTGGACTTTTGGGACTAATATTGACACTTTGAACTGGTTGGACTTTCCCACTAGCAGTAATGCGGACAGTTACGCTTTTTGCTTCTACAGGAACAGTTAATTTAGTAACATCTATGGGACGATTTTTTTGCTGTATGCTTTTAATCGTGGCTGTTGTTCCCACAATTAAGACACCACTGGCTATTAAACCCATTAACCAACGCCATGGATATTTAACTTTTTTGCCAATAAAGGGAATTTCTATGTAAAAAATCATGATTGAAAAAGGTTAGGAATAGCAGTTAGCAAGAATATTTTATGGTTCAGATTTATATGATAATCTAATGATTTATCTAATTCATCGCCCGACTGGGTGAATTTTCAACTTTTCTGAATTTCCATCGCCCTCTCGGCTATACTATCATATTCCTCTTTAGTTCGTGATCATGACTTATTTCCTATTTTTACGATAGGAATCATCAATGATATTTGTAAATTTTAAGTATTGTAGGGTGGGCATTGCCCACCAAAACCTGCTAGATGTATTTATTGAAGAAGTCGGGGATCTTGATTTGATTGATTATTAACGTCCTTTTAATTCATTAATTTTATAAACTAATAAACTTTGTTGCTTACTATCTTCTAATTTCTGTGCCAAGGAAATAGCTTGTTTATAGAAATCCTTGGCTTTGTTAAAGTTACCCATTTTTTCATTACCGCCTTGGAGTTGGGAAATTCGGGGTACTTTTGTGATGTACTTTCAGCGGGACAATTACCGATTCAAATTTTCCAACTCTGTACGCATAATGTTTTGCTCACTCATAGCCTCCCATTTCTGGGGTAATGTTAGCTTCGTCAATGTTTTA
>JAKOGY010000068.1 GCA_028658405.1 Dolichospermum sp. ST_sed8
TATAAAAATTATCCTTTAATGTATTCAAAAATCCGAAATTACCGATTGTGACACCGGGGGGTGCGGAATGTGGGATACAAGAACCCCACCCCCTCCCCGCAAGCGAGGAGGGGGCTTATGACTGTATCTAATTCAATTGCATACCGCTATAGTACCAGGGTGAACTACTTCATAAGATACACAACTATATGAATACGATTTTAATTATTGAAGACGAGCCACAAATTAGAAAGAACATTCAGCAAATTCTTGATCTGGAGGGTTTTTCTACTATTACCGCAGAAGATGGGTTAGAAGGTTTAGATATGGCGAAAAAACATCAGCCAGATATGATTATTTGCGATGTAATGATGCCAAATTT
Organism: Dolichospermum sp. ST_sed8; assembly: GCA_028658405.1. Classification (GTDB taxonomy): domain Bacteria; phylum Cyanobacteriota; class Cyanobacteriia; order Cyanobacteriales; family Nostocaceae; genus Dolichospermum. Next base: position 362 of record JAKOGY010000068.1, read on the forward strand.
AGATGGTTATGGCTTGATTGAAGTATTACGTCAAAAACCATTCACTGCGAACATTCCCTTTATTTTTCTGACTGCAAAAGCGGAAAATAGTGATCTGCGTCAAGGAATGGAACTAGGTGCAGATGACTATTTAATCAAGCCATTCAAAGCAGATGAACTGATTAGAGCTATTTCTACTCGATTTGAAAAACGTCAAGTATTAACCCAACGTTATAAAACTCAGATTGAGCAAATGGAATCTGAAATATATCATCTAGTTCGTCATGATAGCTTAACGGGTTTACCCAATCAACTCTTTTTAGAAGAGTATTTTAATCAAAATCGTCTTCAGGCATACAATCAAAATCAATTTTTGCCCTTGTTGTTGATTGATATAGATTTTGTCTATCACACTCAATTATTATTTAAACCAAGTTTTAAACACTTGTTACTCAAAGATATCGCGGCACGATTAAATGAACTAAATTCTCCTGATCCAATAATTGACTCTATATGTTATTTGCAAACAGACCAACTAGCATTGTTATTAAAGCCTGTTCAAGATAGTCAAGTAACTGCTGATATTGCTCAACAAATTTTAGCTAATCTATCCAAACCTTTAATTGTCAATAAACAGGAAATAGTTATTCAAGCTACAATTGGTATTGCTTGTTATCCAAATGATGCACTGCAATTGGGAGAACTACTGACTCATGCGGAAGTTACCATAGAGCATTATAAATTGGATCATACACATTCTTATCATTTTTATAATCCAGAAATCCTCGATGTTATCTTTAGGAAATTTATTTTAGAATCGGATTTTTTACAGGCAATCGAGAAAAATGAATTTCTACTTTATTATCAACCACAAATTAATGTCCAAACAGGAAAAGTTGTTGGTGTTGAAGCATTAATCCGTTGGCAACATCCAGAATATGGCATGGTTTCTCCAGCAGAATTTATTCCTATTGCTGAACAAACAGGTTTTATTCTACCTTTGGGAGAATGGATTTTAAAAAGAGCTTGCCAACAATTAAAAGAGTTACAAGCAGAAGGATTAGCTAATTTTAAGTTAGCTGTAAATATATCTCCTGATCAGTTTACCCAAGAAAATTTTGTTCAACATATCAATGATATCATTGCGTCCGAAAATTTTAACCCGGATCTATTAGAGTTAGAATTAACAGAAACGGTGTTTATTCAAGACATTGAACTGGTGAAGAATAAAATTAATGAACTGAAGAATTATGGAATTAAGGTATCAATTGATGATTTTGGTACAGGTTACTCATCGTTTAAGTATCTGCATGAATTTTCTTTTAGCCATTTGAAAATAGATCGCTATTTTATTAGCAATGTTGATAAAATTGAAACTAAACAGTCTATTCTCAAAAGTATCATTCAGTTAGCAAATACGTTGAAGGTTGATATTGTTGCTGAAGGTGTAGAAACTAATGAGGAGGTAAATTGGTTGAAACAAAATAACTGTGATGTTATTCAAGGATATTTTTTCAGTCGTCCTTTACCAATAGAAAATTTGAAAGTTTTTCTACTGGCTCAATAAGAGGTTGTTTTAAAAGTATTAGATGAAACCAGTAATTTTCAAAAACCTAACCCCCCTGCCCCCCTCCCTAACCCTCTCCTACGAGGAGAGGGAAGCGGAAAAACTTTTGTTAGCTGGAATGGGGGTTTTAAAGCCTCTCCCCTTGCAGGGGAGAGGTTTGGAGAGGGGTCAGTTTATACATTAAAAACTTTTAAAATATCCTCTAAATAAAAGTCCACAAAAGCACCTTTTTTATATCAGGGAAATAAGGAAAAATGAAAACTATTTTGATTATTGAAGATGAAGTTCAAATCAGAAACAATCTTAGGGAGATATTGCACTTGTCAGATTTTGATACATTAGTTGCAGAAAATGGGTTACAGGGTTTAGAGTTGGCTAAAGATAAACATCCTGATTTGATAATTTGCGATTTGATGATGCCTGATTTAGATGGCTATGGTGTATTAACTCAACTGCGTCAGCATAGTGATACTGCAACAATTCCTGTAATTTTCTTAACTGCTAAATCAGAGTGGTTAGATTTACGTAAAGGGATGGAACTTGGTGCTGATGATTATTTAACGAAGCCTTTTAATTCTACTCAATTATTGCAAGCGATTATTACTAGACTCAGTAAAAAAGCAATATTTGAGCAAAAAACTCAGGAAAAAATGGATGATTTACGTAGTTCTATTACTCATGCACTACCCCATGAAATTAATACTCCTCTCAATCATATTATGGGAATGTCAAACTTATTGATTAAAAACTATGGAGAACTTGACCAAGCAGAAATGCTAGAAATGCTACAACATATTAATAAAGCTGGTCAACGTTTACATGAATTAACTGTGAATTTTATCATGTATGCAGACCTGGAGTTATTAGCATCTAACCCGGAAAAAGTAGCAGCGCTGAGAAATAATGGAGTTAAAACTTTTGTCACATCAATAGTTGAAAATGTAGCTTTAAATATTGCCAAGGAAGCTAATAGAGAAGCTGATTTAACTATTGATATATCAGATGGTATAGTGAAAATATCTCCTAAAAAAATAGCTAAAATTACTGAAGAAATAATTGAGAATGCCTTTAAATTTTCTCTGCCTAATACAGCAGTAAATATTGTCGGCAACAGTAATAATAATGCCTTTCATTTGTATGTAATTGACCACGGACGTGGTATGACTCAGGAGCAAATTAATAATGTTGGTGCTTATGTCCAGTTTGAACGTAAAATGTATGAACAACAAGGTTCTGGTTTAGGATTATTAATTGCGAAAAGATTGGTAGAACTGCATGGAGGAGAGTTTTCTATTGAGAGTATCTATGAGAAGCAAACTATTATGAAAATTGTTCTTCCTCAGTAAATTATGAGAACAGGGAACAGGGAATAGACAAACCAATTGTGTAATTAATTCTGTCCCATTACAGAAGAAGGGAACAGGGAACTCTTAACAGGAAATAAGAAACACTCATTTGCACCAGTTTAAAGCTCAGTCAAAAAGAAGATGTTTTTTAAGATGCGTAGCACAAAAAAAACAGTGTCATTATTTCAATCTCATGTTTTTAAACATGAGTTTTTCCTGTTCCCTCTGAATTATTTTGACAAAGGAATCCTAACTGTAAATGTTGTTCCCTGCTGTACTTCACTATCTAATGTAATTTCACCTTGATGTTGATCAACACATTTTTTGACTATAGCTAAACCCAACCCTGTACCAGAAATACTACCAACGTTAGAAGCTCTATAAAATGATCCAAATAAATTAATTTGATCTTTTTCAGGAATACCAAGACCAGAATCTTGAATTTTAAAGATTAGTTGGTCATTTTCGATATTCAATCGGAAATCAACTGAACTATTTTCAGGAGAATATTTCATAGCATTGCTGAGAAGATTTGTGATAATTTGGCGAATCAGTTTGGGGTCAAACTGCACAACTAAAATATCATTTAATGTTGGCTCACTGGTATTCACAGAAAATTCTATTGTATGTTTGCTGCTAGTAGCTGCTATTTCGGTTTTGAGACGACGACAAAAGCCAATTATATCTAGTGCTTCTGGTTTAAATTCCATTTTCTCAGATTCAGCGCGGTTGATCATTAGAACATCATCCAGAAGTTGGACTATATGGCTGATGGTTTTTTGAATAACCTCTAGGTGTTCCTGTTTATTTTCTGAAGTGAGGCGATCGCTATAATTTTGTAAAATGTTTGTAGATGAGTAAATAATGGCTAAAGGTGTGCGAAACTCATGGGATGCCATAGAAATGAACCGCGATCGCATTTGACTGACTTCTTTTTCTTTTTTTAAGGATGTTTGTAATTTATAAAATAGATCGGATTGTTGAATAGCGATCGCTAATTGGTTGGCTATTTGTTGCAAAACTTCTGCTTCGGATTCTTCCCAGATGCGTTTTGTACTACAAGCATGAACAACTAAAATACCCCAGAGTTTATTATGAGGATGATTTACCCAGCGTCCGGTTTCATTTTCGGCAAGGTCTTGTAATATGGGAGCGACTATTTTCGACTGAATTTGTCCTTCTAAGGAATATTCTACTAGGCAATCTTTCCAGACATCGTTCATCACATCAGGAATAATCCGGGGTTGACCTTGCCAGTAGCAGTCTAAAATGTCTTGTGGCCATGTTTCATCGTCCCAATGACGATCTTTCAAAGCCACATAACCGCTAGTAACTACTTCTTCGACAATTTGACTTTTACCATCAGGAAACAGACGGTAGACAATCACCCGATCAGCCTGCATTAATTCTTGGACTTTTTGGGTGACAGTAGCGAGAATCTGGGTTAAATTCAAGCTAGAGCGAATTTCTTGGGTGATTTCTTGAATAATTTTTTGCTGTTGTAGTTGCCAGAAAATCTCCTTTTCAGCTTGCTTTCTAATAATTAGTTCTGATTGGACTTGCTCATATAAACTAGATTGTTGAATAGCGATCGCTAATTGTTCAGCTATTTGTTGGACAAGTTCGATTTCAAAAGTTTCCCAGTGATGGAGTGCAGAACATTGATGAATACACAACAAACCCCATAAATTTTCTCTCTGTAGTAATGGCACAACTAAATTAGCGCGAATCTGAAATTGTGCCAAAACATCATGATGACAGTCTATGAGTCCGGCATTGTCAATATCATCTACTACTTGAATTCTCCCTTGCTGATAGTAGATAGCATATTGTTCACCAAAACAGTGGTCATGAATTTTAGTTTCTAGGGCTGATTTAAAGCCAGCAACTACAGATTCTGAGACAAATTCACCATCATTAAAATTACTGTCAGGATCGAATTTAAAAATTCCTACCCGATCTACATTGATTAACTGCCGGATTTCTTCAGTAGCGGTATTAAAAATCGTAACTAAATCTAGGGATTGACGAATGCGTTGGGTAGTCTGCCGCAGTAAATATTCTCTTTCTGCTTGTTGCTTAATTTTTTGTTCTGCTTGTTTGCGTTCTGTAACGTCAATATTCACCCCAATCATTCGTTGTCCTTCCCCTTGGGAATTGTGCTGGACAATGGCGTAAGCTTGGATGATCCGGACTTTACCATCTGGCAAGACTATTCTAAATTCAGGATCAAAGTCTCTTTCACCCCTAATCGCTTGCCATATCCACTCACGGGCATATACTGCATCCTCTGGATGTAAGCCCCTTTCCCATGCGTCCACTGCACCTGAAAATTCTGAAGTTTTGACTCCATAGATTTCATACATTCGGTCATCCCAAATCAAATGATCATTGACTATATCCCAGTCCCAAATGCCAATTTCCGCAGATTTGACTGCTAATTCTAGACGATTGGAGATGTTAAAGAGTTCGGCTGTCCGTTGCTGGACTCTGGCTTCTAGTTCTTGGTTAAGTTGATAGAGGGCTGATTCTGCCTGTTGTTTTTGTCTGAGTTCAATTTGTACCTGTTGGTAAGTGTTTGCCTGTTTAATAGCAATTGCCACTTGAATTGATAGTTGTTGCACCAGTTGGATTTCTTCAACTTCCCAATTGTGAGGAGTATCTCGGTAACTGGTTAACATCAACCCCCAAATTTTATTTTCCACAATAATGGGAATCATCAGTTTAGATCGAATATCAAGCCTGATCAGCATCTCCTGATGGCATTGAGTCATAGATTCCAAGTGAATGTCATTAATTACCCGAATTTGCCCTTGAATATAAGGTTCAAGGTATGCAGGGGTAATGCAAGAATCATTGGGTTCGGTATGGAGAATAGAAATTCTACCGGCAATAATAGATTCGGCAATGACGCTACCACTAAAATCAGGGCGGAATTTGTAGATAATTACGCGATCGCATTGCAACAGCAATCTGATTTCTGCAACTGTGGTATTGAGAATTTCTTCTATATCTAAAGATGAGCGAATTTGAGTAGCAACTTTAGTAATTACCTGTTCTTGCTCCACTTTTTTCCTGAGTGCAATGGTGCGCTCGTCTACCTGCTGCACTAGTTCAACATTGCGATTTTCTAACAGTTCTATTTTCTCTGCTTCTAGTTGCGATACTTTTTTTTCTAATATTGCCGTTAATTTATATAATTCTAAAGGATTAATAACTTGTAAAATACTGGTTTGGGTAACAATGCCCAACAATTCCCCTTCTTTCCCTGTCACTGCTAAACGCTGAATCAATCGCTGTTGCATGATCTCCTGCACAGCTAACAGAGATTCACCAGCATTGATGCAGAAAACAGGGGTACTCATCACATCCGCTGCTGTATAGGTATCAAAATTTAGGTTTAGAGCCTGAAACTGGACAATATCACGCTCAGTTAAAATGCCGATGGGAATTGTTAAAGATGCCCGTGTTTGTACAATCATCACGGAACTGACGCGATTTTCTGCCATTAAGCAAGCGATCGCTAATATGGAAACATCCGCAACCGCACAAATTACCTTGGTCGTCATCACTTCATTTACCAACCGCAACTGCAACAAGTCCGCAGGGCGTGATGTTTGCCGCAAACTTTCATGAGTCAACATTCCCACCAGTTGATTTTGGTCATCAACCACTGGTAGATGGCGAATGTGGTGGTGTTGAAGCAGATTAATGGCAAAAAACAGGTCAGTAAACTGTGACTCGCGCAAGGTGACGACAGGATGATTCATCACATCACCAATGGCTAAATTTGCCAAATCCCGTTTCTGGGCGCTGAGTCGGACTACATCCCTTTCTGTAAAAATCCCCACAGGTTGATTATTTTCTACCACCAGGACACAACTAGAACGCGCCTCTATTTGTAATTTATCCTGTTGATTATCAGTGGTTTGGGTAACTGAACAAACTCCTCTGACACCACTCATTTGAGCGATCGCTTCCGCAACACTTATATCCGCTGTCACCACTAGCGGGTGACGAACGATAGCCGATTTTAATTCCGCTTCACTCATAGCATTGATAGATAATGAACTGCCCCATCCTAATCTTACTTCGTTGAAGATGGGGTTTCTACATCCCCGTAAATTATTAGAACAGGTCACAGAAGAAGATTCCAGGGTTTTCGGCATTTTCCCTATAATAGAAATTGCGGATTTGTGGAGATATATAAAAAAATGACTAAGCTACGGGTGGGTTTACTGTTTGGTGGACGTTCTGGGGAACATGAGGTTTCAATAATTTCGGCAAGAGCGATCGCTCTTGCCCTCAGTTTAGAAGAAAATGCTGAAAAATACGAAGTTTTACCTTTCTACATTCAAAAGGATGGTGTTTGGCAAGCTGGAGTTACTGCACAACAGGTTTTAGCATCTGGTGTTCCCAACGAAACCCCATCTATAACTCCTAATTTATGGCAATTTCCACCCGAAACGGAAGAAGTTGATCTTTGGTTTCCTATTCTTCACGGACCAAATGGAGAAGATGGCACAATTCAAGGCTTGCTAACTTTAACGCAAGTCCCCTTTGTTGGTTCTGGGGTATTGGGTTCATCTGTGGGAATGGATAAAATTGCCATGAAAATGGTTTTTGCCCAAGCGGGATTACCTCAAGTAAAATATATAGCTGTAACAAGGGCGCAAGTTTGGTCAAATGCTTGTGTATTTCCCAAACTGTGTGATGAAATTGAAGCCACATTGGGCTATCCCTGTTTTGTCAAACCTGCTAATCTAGGTTCATCGGTAGGAATTGCCAAAGTGCGATCGCGTCTAGAATTAGAAGCAGCTTTAGATAACGCAGCCACCCATGATAGACGCATTATTGTCGAAGCTGGAGTTGTAGCCAGAGAAGTGGAATGTGCAGTTTTAGGTAATGACAACCCCAAAGCTTCCGTTATTGGGGAAATTACCTTTGATAGTGATTTTTACGATTATGAAACTAAATATACCCCAGGAAAAGCCGATTTATTTATTCCCGCCAAGATACCAGATGTAGTAGCACGGCAAATTCAAGATATGGCTTTACAAGCTTTTGCGGCTGTTGATGCGGCTGGGTTATCGAGAGTAGACTTTTTCTATGTCGAAGCGACAGGAGAAATTTTCATCAACGAAATTAACACCTTACCAGGGTTTACCTCTACAAGTATGTATCCTCAACTCTGGGCTAATACTGGTGTACCCTTTGCTCAATTAGTAGATCAGTTAATTCAACTAGCAATTGAAAGACATTCTCCAGTGAATTAAGGGGATTGTGGATAGGAGATAGTGGATTAAGTTAAAGGGGGAAAATATTTATTTTTCCTCTTGTCAGAACTATGATTTGCGTGATTAATATGATTAACGTGATGGATAATGAACAAGAGTTAAAAAAAAATCAAACTACTAGAAAAATTCTAGTAAATCTATTGAGAAAGTACCCTGGGATCTGGTTTTTGGGTTTGTTTCTAACGCCTATAGGAGTTGCAATTATTGCCTATAATCAACTAAATTATATTGGCTATGTGCCACAAAAAGAACCAGAAGAAACCCCATTTATCCCCGTACAATCAACCATTTCTACATTTTCCGATACTAGTAATCCTCTACCTTTATGGTTGATAATGGCGGTAATCTTCTGCTGTTCTACAGGTTCGTTTGTAATTTTCTACCTCCTGCAAAATTCAAGAGAAAGCACAAAAACCAGTCAACGCAATCGCAACAGTCAAAAATCGTCCTCCCAGAAGCGTTATAAATCCACAAATTTTCCCTCTTTACCATCTGATAGAAAAAATTTGCTCATAATTTTGCCACCGGAGAAAATCTATCCCCTCAATACAAATACATCATCTGTCGGCAACTTGCGGAACTTATGTGAACACAGTTCGCAACAACAAGATTCACGATTTCCCTGAAAACTTGGAAATACAAGACTTTCAAAAAAATGCCAACTTGGCAACCAAGTTTTAATTACCTAAGTTACATTGATTCAAGATAAACAACTTCAAGGATGTGGTTTTTAGGGTCTACTACATATTGACTTTTTCATGGAATACTACAGTTTATGCTAATAATTTTCAAGCATAAATAACAATGATTTACAAATAATTTATTGCTCACTTATTCAGTCAAAAATAATAACAATAATTAGGTTTGACATTTGCTGCGAAGGGAATATTAACCGCATATAAATACTGTCTTTGTTAAATTAACCCCCTAAATAACCGGCAGTATTTATATATATTCCCAAACGCTACAGCAGTAAATGTAGAGTGGGAGATTTTAGGCTTTTGGTATGCCTTCTCCCACTCTCTTTTTATTTATAGTGATTGGTAATTGGTAATTATCAATCAATACAGTTCAGTTAGTCCCAAAAACCTCAACCCGCGTAGGTTGGGTTGTTCGCGTTAGCGTTGCGGAGCAATGGCTTTGCGAAACCCGACATTTCCAAGGTTGTGTTTGGTTTCATTTCTCAACCCAACCGACAATTCTTTTTATGTTGGGGAATTATCAATTGGTATCTTTTAAAAACTCTAAAATAGCCGCATTCACCACATCAGCAGAACCTGTTGAGGCATCATGATAACAATTCTCTAAAATTTGTAACCGAGAATTGGGAAGATGTTGATGTAATTTTTCCCCATGACTAGCAGGAAACCAACTATCTTGATCACCCCATAATACCAAAGTTGGACATTCAATATTTTTGAGATTTTTTTGAATATTTCTCAGCATACTTGGCTGATTTGTTCGCAAATTCTCAATTTCTTGAGCAGCAATTTGTAAATCCTCAGCAACTTTTACCAAAGTTCCAGGAATTTGAATAAACGGATAAGTAATCCAGTAAATATCTTCCTCCGTTAACAGTGAAGGATCATATAGTACCTTACGTCTTTCTGTTCCCATAATTTCTCTAACTAAAGGTGCAAACCAATATGCAAGACGTAAATCATCAATTACATGGATAATCTCTATTGGTGTTTGTGCCAGTAAACCCATAGACCAATGAGGTAGGGTTTCTGTAAAAATAGGGGCGTTAATTACCACTAAACGTCTGATTAAATCAGGATTTTCACCAGCTAAACCCAGAGAAATTAATGCACCTATAGATTCGGCAACAATTATCGGTGGTTCATCACATAAAGCTTGAATAATGCGTTTTAATTCAATGATTTGATGTCCATTTTCTTCTCGACGAGATACAGGTTTTTCTGAAAAACCAAAACCTTTAAAATCACAACAAATTACTCGAAAATGTTGTGATAATGGTTCAATACTATGCCGCCAATTATAACTCCAACTGCCTAAACCATGTAATAAAAATAGCGGCTTACCTTTACCTTTTTCACCATAAGCTATTTGAATTGGATAGCCTTGAGAATCAGGAATAACTAGATTTTGCCGTCCTTGAGGAAAATTATCTTGCCACCAATCTTTCATGATTCTATAAATAAGTAATTTAACTACCAGTGAAGATTTGCCATAATATTCTTATTAATATCACAGGTATGGACACTAAGACAATAGCCAGCAAAAATAAACCAATACTAAAAACCAGAATAAACGATTTATCTGCTTTTTTATTTTGGTGCGGAGATTTTAAAGCTTCTTCCAATAAAATGATATTGTAATTATTAGCTTTCCAGGCAAAATCAAACAAATCTCCTAACATGGGAATAGCCCCAACTAAGGAATCAACAATCACATTCATTACCATACGTCCTAACGTGGCTGTAGATACGCCTAGTTGTGCAGCTTCAATGATAATATAAAATGAAAAAATTAGTCCTAAAGCATCACCACCTATGGGCAATAATCCAATAATTGGATCTAAACCAATTCCTACTTGTGTTCCAGGAATAGTAATTATATTATCTAATATTCCACTAAATTGACGTAGACGCTTTAATTTAGGTGCATAACCATCAGGTGTAATAGAAAACTGTTCAGGAGAATTAGGCATTGTTAATGGTTTCTGATTTTTGACTGTTCAACTTGTCTATTGTCTCATTGATCTAAATCAAATTTTTTCATGTTTATCCCATAAATTTGTAGCTAGTACCGCTTTCTCGGAATTTAGAATTTAGAATGAATACAGCATAAGCTTTTCACAGATTCGGAATGTGTTCATTAACTTACGCCATATTGTACTAGATGGACTAGAATTAAAAATGTGATAACTAATTCTAAATTCTAAATTCTAAATTCTAAATTCTAAATTCTAAATTCTAAATTCTAAATTCTTCATCTCTTCACCGACAGTTACATTTAATTGCTGTCCCAGGAGAAGCATAAAAGAACTCATCCATAACCATAACATTAAAACAATCACAGCCCCCACTGCACCATAGACTTTATTATAATTACCGAAATTACTCACATAAAGACGAAATAACGCCGAAACAATTGCCCAAAGAATTGCTGCTAAAATTGCCCCTGGGATTATTGGTGTATTTGCTTTCCATTTACTCGGTCCATAGCGATAAACAAAAGCAAAAGCGGTGGCAACTGTACCCAACGCTAAAGGCCAAAGTAAAAATTGCCAAATATGGAATAGAAATAGGAAATAAGTATTGTCTTTCACCACAATTCCTAAAAGCAAATCACTTATGAATACTAAAAAAGAAGCCACAACTAATAATAATATAGTCCCGATAGTTAAACCTAGAGATATCAATTTTGCGTGCCAAAAAGAACGCATTTTTTTAGGGTGAAGTTGCTGAATTCTATCTAAGGCTGTCATGGCTGTACTAATTGCCCCGGAAGCAGCCCAAAGAGTAAGTACAAAACTCAGAGAAAATAAACTACTATTTTTAGAGTTGGCAATTTCGTGAGTAGCAAAATCACGGATTAATATCCAAGCTTCTTGGGGAACAATTTTACTCAGTTCTATTGCTAGTTGAATAAATGTATTCCGTAAAGATTCTGCAAATAAGCCAATTGCTGTTAACAAAGCTAGAATTGCCGGAAATAGCGATAACATGGCATTAAAGGCTATTTCAGCAGCTAATCCTAAGAGCCTTGTTTCGATTGTTCTTGCAAAAGTTTTTTTTAATGTGCGCCATGTCAGGTGACGAAAAAAGCGGAAAAAACTAGGCTGAAGCATAATTTTCAGTATCCCAATTTTAATAAAAATTTACATTACTAACTGGTTAAAATTACGGCTGTATTTATACTATTTTTGCTGAATTAATGTTTAGACAAATGTCTGATCAAGTACCATAATACAGCTATATTAACTATGAAAACTAAAACTTTCAAAGTTGTAAAACCTTTAATTAACTCGAATATTTCGGAAGGGATACTAATACCAACTAATCCGATAACTAATATTTTTGCCCAAGTTTTTTCATACCATAAACCCACAGATTCAATTGCAGTAACTAAAGCATATATGGCAGTGGCAATTCCACTAAATTTTCATGTTTGTGGTTTAATATTAATAATTTCTGCTATTAACCATTCAATAACTGTAAGTTTACCTTCCAATACATAAGAGTCAGAAAATGTCACAAGCGCATCATGTTTTTTTAACGCTAAAAGTAAAACAATAGATGTGGCTGTAAGTAGTAAAGCAACGAAACCTTTATAGATCACGATTGCTACTAAACCAGGAGGACGTTTATTCATGTTCTTATTATACTTATTTGCCAATACAAAAATAAGGAATTGGAAATTATTTTATTCTTTTTAGTTCACTTTAACAATTTAGTTTATACTATATTTTATACCTGTAGAATTGAGAATAACATCAAACTAGACTCCTATCTTAACTAAAATAATGAGTGAAAATCTTGATCAACCCGCCTATTTAACACAAAAGTGGTTAGCTGAAATCCAGTCTCTGACACAACAAATGACGCAATTTCAGCGTGAACGAGATGAAGCTTGGGAAAGTTCGCAAAAATGGCGACAACTTTATAATACTGAAGCAGAACAACGGCGTGCAGATACTAAAATACACCAAGAAGCTATAGCATCTGTAAAAGCTGAAGTTCAAAAATTTTCAGGTATCAATGCTGAAACAGGAATTGATAAAACTACGGTCATTCAGCAACAAATTGCCCAATTTAATTCTATAGAAGAGTTACAAACTCAATTATTAGAAGTTATTCAAGAACGTGATTGTCTATTACAAGCTTTGAAACTTGAACAAGAAAACCACAATCAAACTCGTAAGAGTCTGACTACAGCTTTAGGTGATGCTATTGATAGTTTAGCACGTTCAAGGGCAAAAAGTAAGGATGCAGCGGGCGCGTAGAGTTAATTAACTGTAGCAAATTTAACTTAATAAATATCCTTTAAAGTTAATTTCAGTCCTGATAGTGTCAAGTATTGATGTAGATTTTTATTTTTATTTTTATCCTATCCCCCTGGATAGGATATTATGCTACAAATTAAAGGAGATAATCTAGCAATTGTCTAGGCTTGTCTCTCTGTTTTGGTTATCTTGAGGAACTTATTGTGGTTGCAACCCCCGAAAAACTGCACGCTACCCATATTCACGAACATCTACCCAGTCAAGACCGTGTAGCCGTGTTGCTTATGGGCTATGGCGAAGTCGAGAGCTATGAAGATTTTGCTAACTATAACGAACAAGCTTTAAATTTACTAACGGCTAAATTTGCCCCTGTTCCTACTTGGATTTATCCCCCTTTAGCCAAGATTTTGGCATTATTTGATCGTCATGAATGGGGACACACGCATCATGATTTTATTTCCCCACACAATGCCATCTTTGAAAGACAAAGAGCTGGTCTTGAACACGAATTACAACATAAATGGGGTAGTGGTGTTCAAGTTTTCAAAGCTTTTAACTTTTGCGCTCCTTTTTTACCAAACCAAGTTTTAGCTGAAATTAAAGATCAAGGCTTTAGCAAACTGCTTATTTATCCATTATTAGTTGTTGATTCCATTTTTACCAGTGGTATCGCTCTCGAACAAGTTAATAATGCTCTGGTAGAATTAGCTGATGGTGATGAACATTGGATCAAAGCTCAAAGATATATTCCTTCATTCTACAATGAGCCAAAATATATTGATTTAATGGCGCATTTGGTAGAAGAAAAAATTCATGCTGATTTGGCTACAGGTTATTTACCTTCGCAAATCGGGATTATCTTGATGAATCATGGTTGTCCCCACAAAGCTAAAGGCTTTACATCTGGAATTGATGAAAGTCAAGCAATGTATGAGTTAGTGAGAAATAAGTTAATTAACAATTACCCGTTGATTTCTGTGGGTTGGTTGAACCATGATACTCCATTAATTGAATGGACACAACCAAATGCTACCGTAGCTGCCCAAAATTTGATTCAACTGGGTGCCAAGGCGTTGATATTTATGCCCATTGGTTTTGCCACAGAAAATCATGAAACTTTGTTAGATGTACATCACATTATTCATGATTTAGAAAAACAACATCCAGATGTAGATTATTTACAAATGGCTTGTGTTAATGATGATCCACAATTTTTATCAATGGTTGCTGAATGGGCAAATGCACATATAGCAGAATTGATGGAAACTGAAGGAATGGCTGTTAATTCAGAATCAGCTAAAACTCATCATCATCATCATCATTAAGAAAAAATAGGCATCCTATTTCATTTCTCGTAGGGTGGGCATTGCCCACCAAAATTTTGTCTGATAGCGTAGCGTGGCGCAAGCCATATCAGGATGTCCAGGATTTAAGGATTTACATGATAAAATCAACATCGTCTTTAATGATTAATCAAGAAAAGGATTTTCTATCTTTAATCCCGGAATTGCTTTAAAATCACTGACATTTCTGGTAACTAAAAGTGCTTCTTGATTTATTGCTGTAGCAGCGATAATTGCATCAGGGAGTTTAATCTTATACTGTCGTCTTAATTGAATTGTTTGATCTTCAATCTCTCGTAATAATGGAACTGAATTAAATTGGGATAACAAATCTTCAATAGATTCCTCTTCTTCTTTTGATAAACCTGCAAAACTCAGTAATTCAATGCGGATAATCGGTGAAATCAGAACTTCATGCAAATTCAAAAATTCTTCTGCAAACCATGAATCAACTGTTACTTCATCAGCTAAATAGTAAATATAAATATTTGTATCATAAAGATATCTCATTTCTCCCACTCCTGACGCAGAGTATCTAAATGAGCTAACATTGCTGCTTTTTTATGCTTTAAAATTCCTTTGGCTTTAGTAATTTTTTCATAATCCTTTTGCCAATTTAATAGTATTGATTCTGGTACATCCACTATAATTAAATCTTGATCTTGAGATACAAGATAATGTCTTGGTATTTTTATTAGTGGCACAATTTTATCCTCCAGTTAACATATTGATTTGAGGTTGTTCTTTAGCCTTTATTATAGTCTGAATCAGGTGGTTATCGAGTTTCAACTACACTTAACTACTGCGAAGTCGAGTTTGTAGATTGGGTTAAATGAAATGCAACCCAACTTATGTTCAGTTCCCTACCAATGGTACATTTAAAGTCCTCTCAATGCGATCGCGTGTTTCTAATTAAGAAGGTTAAATGAAATGCAACCCAACATAATTATTATTATTGGTTAATGTTGGGTAACATGAGCGTCAACCCAATCTACAAATTTTTACTAGCGAACAACAACAACGTTTATCTGAACTAATGAATATGTGGAGAACAGCAAGAGATGAAGGAAATACACTTCCTCCAGAAATACAAACTGAGTTAGATAATCTTGTTAATGCTGAACTCAAAGCTGCTACAGCTAGAACTGCATAAACTAAAACTAGTAGCGACATCAATTCCCTACCAATGGTGCATTTAAAGTCTTCTCAATGCGATCGCGTGTTTCTAATAAGAAAGCTTTGGTATACTCATCTTCAGAATTCACCCGTCTTAATTGATTATTTAACTGTTTGAGTTTATACCATGCTAAAGTTCGAGCATCTTCAGGAGTAGCTTCTTTTCGCAATACCATGCTGATCAATATTTCCAAATATTGCCGTTGTAACCCTCTCCGTAAACTAGAAATTTGCAATTTACCTTGAGGTTGCAAAACTTCCGACCAAATTCCAGTTTGTAAGGTATCAAATAATTCTGGCAATGTCAGAGATTTTCCTGATGCACTTTTGAGTTCTAGATCCTTAATCCGAGTTAAGCGATCGCTTGCTAATAAATCCCGCAACACCGCACTCTGCACCAATAACACTAAATCATGAATTGGATAATCTAACCGTCCTACTTGAATATCAGTCCCCCAATGCAACCACCGCGAAGGTACTAATTTATTCAATAAATCCGGCGGAAATTTCAAAGCATCTTCCGCAAAAACATACTTTTGCATCGTCATCAATGCTTGTCGCTGTTGTTCTACTGGCACAGGGACAAATGGTAATTGTCCTTTAGTATCACCCGGTTTAACTCGGTAAAAAGACTGACCACCAATGTATTTACTAGTATAGTATAAATTCTGTAAATAATTCCTCAAGATCGTATTAAACCGTTCTTCTACATCGCTGGAACTCTCTCCGTCCATAGGATAGCCCTTATTTAATCGTTCCCACATCCGTCGGGCATTATCCAATTGTGACTGAGAATAAACTAATACATTACTGCTATGATCCCAAGCATTCACAGTTGGATCACTATTAGAAACATCCTCATCAGGAGCATAACTCAATTCTCCGTGGTTAGATTGTCCAGCAATTGCTGCTAAAAATAACTTTTCCCCCATAGGATTTGTCGCTGGACTGGGAGAGTAACCATACTGAATTGCCCATTCATCATAAAGTCCCACCTTTTGCGGAAAATAATCTCCTTGTTTGACACCCGCAGGGGCAATATTTGGAGGAATATAATCCATGACAGATGTTGTCATCCCTTTAGTGCGGGTAATTTCTGGATTATTCATTTCAATAGGAGAGAGTAAGGTACTACCCCGGAAATTATGACGTAAACCTAAAGTATGACCAACTTCATGGGTAATAATTAAACGTAAATATTGGTGGATATAATCTTTTAACTGCTCTGGACTTGGTGTACTAGTTCCTAACATTGACATTGCCAAAGAACCAAAAGCCAATTGATTGGATGCTTCTATGCCATAACATAAATCATAATCTGTCGCTAGTTTAGACAAATTGCCTAATGATTTGGGTGATTTCTGATTATCTTTGCCACACAAACGGCCATTATTAATTAATCTTGATAAAGAAGTGCGAGTTTGCGTAGTTTCAGATTGAATCATTTGCCGATAGTCATTTTTTAATAAGCGGACAAAACTACCATCAATGAGAATATCTGCGTCCAAAATTTCCCCAGTTAAGGGATTCACACGGGATGGACCCATGGCAAAAAATCCATCTACAGTATTAATCCAACGGATGGTATTATAACGAATGTCTGCTGGGTCCCATGTGGCATTATCAGGCATTTGTTGGACTTGAATAGCGTTTTTAAATCCTGCTTTCAAAAAGGCTTGATTCCACATGAGAATCCCCTCTTTGATGGACTCACGATATTCTAGAGGAACAGCATTATCAATCCAAAAAACAATGGGCTTTTTCGGTGGAGAAATTGCGGCTGTAGGATCTTGTTTTTCTAAATTCCACCGATTAATATAACGAACGAAAGGATCTCTGCGTTCATCTTTCGATAAATCTTGATAAGCTGTGAGGAAATAACCTACTCGTTCATCAGCTAACCGGGGTTGATATTTACTTTTTGGTAACTCTGACAGACTATAATGCACCTTTAAGGTAAAACCGCGACTATCAGCTAAGACATCCAAATTCTTGCCTTCCTTACCACCAGGATTAGCAAAATTAAAAATAGACTCAATTTCTAAATTATTGGGAAATACTTTAGCATTACCAAGATAGGCTTGATCTGGACTGGCAGCTAATTCTAAATTAGTAGATAATCCAGCTAAATCTGTGAGTAATAAGTCACCTAAATCAATGAGAATAGTTTTTCCTTCTGAATGAATACTTTTAATAGGAATAGTATAAAGAACAGAATCACTAAATGATCTAGCTAAGGACCTGGCTTGAGGATCTCCTTCACGAGTCCGAAAATTGACATTTCTCACAACAAACTGGATTTGATTATCTACCTTTTGAAAATAGAATAAGAAATCTTGTAATGGCATTCCACTATAAATACCCCGTTCCCCAATCCCAGATTCTAAGGTTGAGGTAGCGATGAAGTTTTTTTGGAGTTGTTCTGGTTTAATTTCTAGATAGATTTTATTTTTATTTTTATGGCGATAAATAGTAAAGATGCCCTCTGATTTTTGGGTATCTTTAGTAACTTCTGCAAAATCTTCTAATTCATCTTCTTTAGGTGATTTAGAATTAGATTCAGGTTTAGTTTTTGGTTTATCTGTTTCTTTCTTAACCTGGAGAAATGGTTGTTTGCCAACTTGCTTTAGATCTTTAAATACCCAAACAAAATTTTGTATTTTTACCTGATTATTTTGATCAATAACTGCTATTTTGGAAGATTGAACAATTTTATCTATATTAGGGGTTTTTCTTTCTATTTCTATATCTGAATTACGGGGATTATTTATTAATAATTTAGCGTTAGCAGTTTCTATGGAGACAAATAAAGTATTAAACAAAATGAGAGATAAAGTAAATTTATTCATTTCCTCAATTCCTGATAATTATTGTTTAATTTGACATCTTGCACTTTTTCAATCAGAGTTTGGTGGGCAATGCCCACCCTACGAAGATTTGGGGTTTTTCCGCCCTTAATTGTATTTTATCTGACCGAAAACCGCTATAAAAGCAAATCAAAACTTATCCTAATTTGTAACTGATTGGGCTTCCTGATACATAATTTCCTGGAAGTGAATCATATCTTTTTGGGGATCAGCCAAACTAACTTTCACTAATAAATTTTCTCCCAAATTGACAGAACGCCGGAAGGACATAGGCAACTGTAAACCCAAGTCTTCTAACAAAATTAATGCTAAATTACTATCTTCTCGTAACCACATTAATACTGTTACCTGCCAAACTTGTTCAGGATGACGACGTAAATATTCTAAAGCGTAATATCTATTAGTTTGTCGTTCCACCATTGTCGCTTCCTGAGTGGTACTCAGAACTGTCATCATCACTTCTTTAAGTTGTTCAGCAGAGAATGGTAAACCTTCACCACGCAAATGCGCTTTTAGTTGGAAATGGGTGAGCAAGTCACTATAACGGCGAATGGGGGAGGTAGCTTGTGTATAAGTGTCTAAACCTAAGCCAGCGTGACGCACAGGTGTAATGCTCATTTCACTCTTGGGCATACAGCGACGCATAGCACAGGAACGCACAAAACCGGCGGGAAGTTGCAGTAATTCTTCGTCTGGGGGTAATTCTGGTTGAGGTTGGCCGCGAAAGGGGAGAGGGATATTATGGGTTTGACCATAACGCGCTGCGACTTCTCCAGCCAGAATCATCATTTCTGCTACTAATTGCCGAGAGGAGGAATCATCTAAAACATCAATATTGATATCATCGTCTTTGACTTTGATCATCGCTTCGGGCATATTGATACTGATAGCTCCTTGACCATAACGCCAAGTTTTGCGGATTTTTGCCCAATTAGCGATCGCTTCAATTTCCGGTTCTGCTTGTACTCCCAACTCTAACATCTCATTAACATCCTCGTATGTGAGACGATAGGTAGGCTTAATTAAACCAGTGTGAATACAATAATCTTCTACAGCCCCAAATTCATCTAAAATCACCCCAAAACTGAGGGCGCAACACACTTGCCCCTGTACCAAACTCATTGGACCTGTAGCCAATACCTCTGGAAACATGGGAATCATTCCCGTAGGTAAATATACTGTACTACCCCGTTTTCTGGCTTCTAAATCTAATTCATCATCTGGGATTAATAATCTAGTAGGATCAGCGATATGTACCCATAATCGTTCTTTACCATCTGGTAATATCTCCCAACTCAAACCATCGTCTATTTCTGTCGTGCTTTCATCATCAATGGTATATACCTTGAGATGTGTGAGATCGAGACGGTTTGTATCTAAATCTGTAGGAGGGAAATCCAAACGTTCTTGCGCCACTTCTAATACCTGATGAGGAAATTGAACGGAAATTGATGAACGGCGCAGGAACAGGTTTTCATGGAGACTCCACAAACCCAAATCTATCAAGAGTTGAAAGGCCGCCTGGGGCGTAGCAGAACGTCCCAGCATATTCATACTTTCTAACACTGCAACTGGGGGCGGACAAGCACGAGCTAGAGAGTCGTAATTTACCTTGAGCATTATAACATCTGCAAGTAGAGTTGCATACTTCTCTATTGCATCTAAACGCTGGCGATCCCATCGTTGCCATTCTACTGCTTCGCCCTGTAGTGCCTGTTCTACACGGGCTAAAAATTCCTGCTGTCCCTTTGCTTTTTGAGATTCTACTTCAATCTGGTGTTTGCGTTCAGCTATTTGGGCCGCGCTGCGGGGTTCGTAAGCGTCTCCTTTTTGTTTGAAATAGAGTTTATCTTCTGATAACAAACAATGGGCTGCATAACACTGGGGAGGTGTGGATTCCGAAAATAATATATTTGCCATTTGGCTGGGAGTGACAGTTTCCCCATCTTCAATGAGTAGTTCCCAAGCTACTTCCAGACTTGATGGGTCTAGATAAGGCTGGACTTGACTTAAAAACTCAGCAATTTCGCTGGGTTTATAGGTTTGTCCGTTAACTGTGTAGGTACATTGGCGCGGTGCAAGGCTGTGGGATTGACCCCTTTCATCTACTACAAACCAACGAGTCTTACCGTCTGGACGATCTACCACTCCTAGACGGCGATCGCTTTGAACCCTAAATTCAACTAACGTCCCCTTATCCACAACTGTCGCACTTTAATATTTTTAGATTTTTAGACTGGAGATTTGGGATTAAATAACAGGTATTTAATCCTTTATCTAATAATTTCCTATGAGAAATACTATTACAGTTGACAAATTCATCCCCAAATTTAGTGATATCTTACCATTTTTGAGTATGAATTTATTAAATGTTTTTGGCAATTTCCGATTATTAAATCTTAAATTTTAGATTTTGGACTCAAAGTAACCTGGCAATATCTCTACAACTGTTACTTTTTTTAGATAATAATCCAAAATCCAAAATCCAAAATATTCTTAACCTTCGGCGTTAATGAAGGGCAACAAAGCCACAATCCGAGAGCGTTTAATCGCTAGAGTTAGAGCGCGTTGTTGCTGACAGGTTAAACCAGTGATTCTCCGAGGGAGGATTTTACCACGTTCGGTAAGAAACTTCCGCAACAAATCTACATCTTTGTAATCAATGGGGTCTCCGGGCTTAATGGGAGAAAGACGACGACGATAGTAACTCATTCTTACTTAATTTCCTTGTGAACAGTGTGTTTGTTGCAGTGGGTACAGAACTTTTTCAGTTCTAAGCGGTTGGTTGTGTTCCGACGGTTCTTGGTGCTGGTATAACGGGATACACCACGGGAACGTTTATCTGGATTTGTTCGACACTCGGTGCATTCTAGTGTCACTATTATGCGCGCACCTTTACTCTTAGCCATAAATCTTACAAACTGGAAAGCCTGGAGATAATTAACACAAATGGTTATTATCTCACATTTCGCTGAATTTTTTCAACTAGTCTTTTAATTTTTATATCTAATGAATAACCACGTTGGGAAGAAACTATGATAGTTCTAAAAAAGCGGTCATGAAAAGCCTGACGCATTTGAGTATCAGATAAAGCTGCACCCCCGTCTATGATTAGGGGCAGCAATAGCACGACAGCAGCGGGATTAAGGATGATATTCCCCAAGAAAATGGATAATAACAAGCTAGAAAAGCAAATAACCCCTTCTCTGAGCAATAATGTCTGAAATTGGGGGATTCTGTTGACTATTTCCCCGTTTGCGACTTCTAAGACTTTTAAATCAAATGCCCAACGTCCTAAACTTTGTCCTTGATTGTTGTAAACTATGATGACGCGGAAAATGATCCAAGCAAAAATAAAAATAAAGATTTGGCCAAATTGAATACCGATTTGGTTACTTCTGACGATAGAACTGAGAAACCATGCACCAAAGAAGTCAACTGCTAAGGCCATGCCTCGACGGGCAATATCCCCTCTTTGGTAGTGTCTTCGATTTACTTCAACAAGAGTCATAGCCTTTACCTCGCTGGTGGTAGGATAGCAATTTTATTTAAACTTGTATCAATATCTCTTAACAATTTAAAATCATCCTCTGATAAAGGATAACTATTACTACTAACTAAGGTCTAGATTTTCTATCAAACTATAATTTTGCCAGACAGAGTTAACTTTTTTAGTAAAATTGTACTAATTTAGTAACCTCGGATTATAATAGTATATATAAGTGAGCTTTAAAATTTTTTAAGGTATTCATTCTATTTTGATTTGCGAGTCTGATTGTCAGTAACTCAGCCCTAAAGGGACTGAGCTTGTAATAAATTACAAGCTGTACTGACCAGTCTAAGTCTTCACTGACTACGTTTTTTGAGTCACGACACCATGGGATGCGTAGCTAGTTCCCTGCTCTGTCATTTGCAATTAAACAGTTTTAAAGTCACTGAAACAGTGTTGCAAGTCT
>JAKOGY010000069.1 GCA_028658405.1 Dolichospermum sp. ST_sed8
CACTGTTTCTGTTACCTTAAAACTGTTTAATTACAAATGACAGAGCAAGGAACTAGCTTCGCATTCGGTGGGTGTCGTGACTCAAATAACGGCTACCCTTCGACTTACGTTCAGGGTGGTCTGGTCAGTACAGCTTGTTTGATTACTCTTGCAAGCTCAGTCCCTTTAGGGCTGGGTTACTGACCAATAACCGCAGGTCTCAATTAATCTGCGGTTTTGCAAATAGGAAATGAGTAATATTTCCCAATTATCCACAAATACCAAGATTAAATTATAAAAGGTTCTAATTGGCGATCGCACCATTTATCCTCAACTAACTCAGTAACTAAAGGTGTGATCATAAACTTAGCAGGAAAACCTCCCTTCACATCCACCCGCACACAAGAATAAGGTTTTTTCCTCTCAAGACCACTACCACTCCGTCCCACATACAACAACGAATCTGCAACTTTGCGAATAGAAAGATCATGATTACTGATAAAAGTTTCCTGCAATTCTCCTTCTTCCTGGCGTTGACGACGAGGACGATGACCACCACCACCAGAAATAATATAATTAATATGAGAATCTGCGTGTCCTGTATCAACCGTCCGCAAATGCTCTAAACAATGAGCGTGTCCGCTAAATACTATATCTACTACCGAGCGTTCCTGAGTTATATTACCTAAACTTTTCGCTACATCATCAAAAACCTCCCGCAACCGATGACGGACAGCTAAAGTCTGTCCTTGATTCCATTTACTTCCTTCTGTAACATAAGGTGGATGGTGGAAAAATATTACCCGTCCCCTCACAGCAGAATTATGCCAAGATGCAATTAATCTATCTTTTAACCACGCCAATTGTTCAAAATCAACATTAGTATTAGTATGAGATTCCAATTGCTTTTCAATATCAATTTTTACCCCATTTATTTGGTCTAATTTAGCAGTAAGTTCAGCCAGTAGTTCTGCTTCATCAGGTTTTTCTGAATTCAGTTTGTCACACTCTGCCAATATCTGTAATTCTTCCTTGTCAATTACCTGACGACGTTGTGCCAATTCTCGTCGGAAATTATCCCCAGATTGGTTATTAGGTAAAGGATCTGGAGTATTAAAAGTATTAGAATCTAAGGCAAAAAAGTCAATACCACCGTAACAAAAAGTATAATAGCGATTAGGTAAGCGAGTATAACTTCCTGGTTGATAACGCAAACATCTACCTGTACTATTTTTTGCGACATAATGCTCATTTAAATGCTTTTCTAAATCTGCTGGAGAAATTGCCGCTAAATAATCTAAAAATGCTCTAGCATAAGCATCACCTTGATTTGATCCATGCCAACCAATTTCAATATCTTTATAAGAGAACATCTGCCGCAAAGGCAAAGTTGGGCCAGTCAGCAACCGATAGAGTAAAGGGACATCATAGTAGTCATGATTACCCAAAACTGGCAAAATTGGCAACTTAAACACCATTTGATCATAAGCAATATCTTCTGGGCGATCGCCACCCACCAAAAATTCCCGATAAGGTTCAATAAAATTAGCTGGGTAATATTCACGAGAACCCACCATATAAATCACGTCACCAGTGTGCAGTACAAATCGGCAATCACTACCATGATTTAACATCATTTTAGCAACTTCCCGTTGCGGATGATGGACAGAAGAGGATTTACTCCCAGTATCACCCATCACCATAAACGAAAACTCTGGACTTTCCTGGCTACCATCATCTATCACCATACAGGTTTGGTCAATTCCCTGTTGTAGAATACTTGAATGTTTCCACCTTACCCGTTGTTTCATCTTTTGAATTTTGACCGGAATCGCTGGTTCAGAAATTAGTTTCATATCTAAAAATTAGTTGAATTTATTTTTGAATTGGTTATCCTGCTCATCCTTAAATCCTGGATATCCTGATTCAGACAATTTCTATTCGCCCAATACTGGTAAACTAGCGAACACCTGTTTCACCAATTCTTGAGTTTTAGTTTCTAAGTATTGCCAATCTACATCCCCATATTCATCAATTAAAGTAGTATCAATATCAACCGCTGTATTCTCTGAACTATAATTCAGAAAACATACTTGATAACACAAATCCCACAAATCTATATTGACTTGTCCTGCGTCACGTTGTAACAGCAAGTGATATCCTGGATAGGGCATAGGCAAACTAGCCAGAGTTTTTCTAATTTCCTCCGCTTGTATTGGTGTTGCAGTTTCCATTTCTTGCACCAACTGAGTTACCAAGGCTTTTGTTTCATCAGTAGTGTTAGCAGGCCAAGTCAACACATCTTGGTAAGTCCCTTTCCAGTCAGAGATATCCAACTGCTTGCGAATATTATCAATCACGCGAATAAAAGCAGGTTGCATCAAGACTTCAGCTTGTTGCCATGAGGTAGAATTAGTTATCTTAGGTGGCATAGCTAGTAAATAAGGACACTGATAGTAAAATTAACAATTTGGTTCGATGAAAAAACTATACTTTTAATTTAAATCTTTTCTCAAGATACCTGATTTCAGAAAGAGAAATTTGGAGATATTGACTACTAGCGGCAAAATTAGGCTGTAAAGCTGGAGAGGGAAATTATGATAGGAAAATTACTAGATCATCGCTACCAAGTCATTCGCGTCTTGGCCACAGGGGGATTTGGACAAACCTATATTGCCCAAGATACCAGACGGCCAGGCAATCCCATCTGCGTGGTTAAACACCTGAAACCAGCTAATTCTGACTCTAACATCTTTGTTACTGCTAAACGGCTGTTTAATAGCGAAGCAGAAACCTTAGAAAAATTGAGCAACCATGACCAAATTCCTAGACTTTTAGCTTATTTTGACGAAAATAAAGAATTCTTTTTAGTCCAAGAATTTATTGACGGACATACTCTTAATGAAGAACTCATTCCCGGACAGCCTTGGAGTGAAACCCAAGTCATGCAAATGCTACTGGAAATTTTGAGTATTCTGGAGTTTGTTCACCAGGAAGGAGTGATTCACCGCGACATTAAGCCGGATAATATTATTCGCCGTGCGGCTGATTATAAATTAGTTTTAGTAGACTTTGGTGCAGTTAAACAATTACGCTCCCCCTTGGTCACGGTAGGCGGACAACAAACGGCTACGGTAGCTATTGGTACACCTGGCTATATGCCTACAGAACAGGGACAAGGTAAACCCCGCCCTAATAGTGATATTTACGCCTTGGGGATTATTGCCATTCAAGCATTAACGGGAGTTCCAGCTAGTCAATTACAAGAAGATCCAGATACAGGGGAAATGAACTGGCAGCATTTAATTCCTATTAATCCTGAGTTAGTAGCAATTTTAACTAAAATGGTGCGTTACCATTTCAAAGAACGCTATCAAACTGCAACGGAAGCCTTACAAGCTTGTCAAGAATTGGTGAATGTCACCCCGGAATTTTCCCAACCCTCCCTATCTGAGCAAATTATTTATCAATCTCCTCAACCCCTAACTTCAAGATTTACACAGAAAACAATGGCGGTTTCTCCCGCTAATCATCTTCCTTTGCAACCTGAACCTCAACAATATATTCCCCAAGAATCCAATAAACCCGATCCTTTACCTTTATTAATTGGCATATTATTAGTAGGTAGTGTAGCCGCTTTATTTACAAATATATCCCCAAATTTCAAAAATTTAACTGGTAATTGGACAGGAGAAAAGACCAAATCAACAAGTAATTGTATGGCTATAGTTGCGGCTAATTCTAATATCCGTTCTGAACCCAGTGCCATTAATTCTGATAATATTTTAAAAACCTTGGGTGCAGCTAGTGAATTTGAGGTGACAGGTAAACGGACCAATCGCGGCTGGGTAGAGATTAAACTTTCATCTGGTCGCTTGGCTTGGGCGCATTCTGATGTCATTTCTAATCGTGAGAAATGGACTGATTGCCGACGAGATCAAGGTTTGGCTATTCAAACTGTAGATGATATTCCTTTAATTATATCTCGTCCAGTTCCTCTAGTAACAACAAAACCTATTCTCGAAACTCCCACACCTAAATCATCATTACCACCTGCTGAGAATAAGGAAAAAACGGTGGCAAAAGCTCGACAAAAATTTGAATCAGGAGATTTACAAGGAGCAATTTCCCTGCTGAAATCAACTTCGGGAAATGCTGTTTCTGGAATTAAAGAAACGGTTGATACTGTTAATCAATGGCAGAATGATTGGACAAAAGCCGAAGCTTTAGCTAAAGATATTAATAAAGCCATTGATAATGGTCAATGGGATCAGGTTTTAGCTTATCGAGATCATCCCGAAAAGCTCCCGAATATTAAATACTGGCGTGATAAATTAGAACCAATGTTTAAGCAAGCAGCGGAAAATGCCGCGAAACAGGCATTACCCCCGGAAAAACCAACTCCCACAGCAACGCCAAAAGGAGGGGTTTAAGCTGTTATCAATCAATATTTAAACTTGCGATTGATATGGGGATTGAAAACCCCACTTTTCTGTATTTATAGTTTCTTAATTAAGCCTAATAGCTATCTAGGGCTTGTTAAAAAAAGTAAAAGCGTTGATAGATAAAGTGTTACAAGATTTGATAAATAAACAAGTGCAAGATTATTAACAATAGATGTTTGAAACCCTTGCATTGTCACCTCTTCCTTCTTCCTTCTTCCTTCTTCCTTCGTGTCCTTCGTCCCTTCGTGGTTCCTTAACTCCTGTAGGGGCGAATGGCCATTCGCCCCTACTCCTAACCCTAACGAAAAGACTTTTAGCAAACCCTACATAAATTAATATTCTTATTCCTTATTCCTTCTTTCTTCTTCCTTCTGAGTTCTTTGTAAAAACATGATATTTAAAATACAGAATAGTTTATCGAAATAGTCTAAATTAACTATTAATATTTCAGGATTTTTAAATCAAAAATGACTATCAACCATTATGATTTTATCATCATTGGTACTGGTGCAGGTGGTGGAACTTTAGCCTATAAACTAGCATCGAGTGGTAAGAAAATTTTGGTTTTAGAACGGGGTAGTTTCTTACCTAAAGAAAAAGCCAATTGGGATACTAAAGAAGTTTCCTACAAAGAACGCTACCGCACTAATGAAATATGGTATGATAAGCGTGGCAAAGCTATAAGCCCCCTTACTCACTACAATGTAGGTGGTAATACCAAATTTTATGGTGGTTCACTATTTAGATTTCGTGAACAAGATTTTGAAAAAGTGATTCATGAAGATGGTATTTCCCCCGAATGGCCATTAAAATATCAAGATTTTGCCCCCTACTATGACCAAGCGGAAAAACTCTATGATGTCCATGGTAAACGCGGTCTTGATCCGACTGAACCTCATACTCATGCAGACTATCCTTTTCCACCATTGAGTCATGAACTTTATCTTCAGGAAATTAATGATTCTTTGAAAGATCAAGGTTTTCATCCTTTTTATCAACCACTTGGTATCAAACTAAATGAAGTAGACCGTCATTTAAGTGCTTGTATTCGTTGTGATACTTGCGACGGATTTCCTTGTTTAATTGATGGTAAAGCTGATGCGGATAGTAACTCTGTACGTCCAGCTATCACTTATTCTAATATCACGTTAATAACTGAAGCAAAAGTATTATATTTGCATACTAGCGCATCTGGTCGAGAAGTGACTGGTATAGTAGCAGAAATAACAGGTCAACGTCAGATATTTTCTGCGGATATTGTGGTGATGGCTTGTGGTGCAGTTAATTCTGCATTATTATTACTTCAATCTGCTAATGAACGTCATCCCTACGGATTAGCTAATAGTTCTCAATTTGTGGGACGCAATTACATGGCACATAACTTTGCTGTGGTCATGACTTTGAATACGAAACTGAATAATACTGTTTTTCCGAAAACTTTAGCTATCACTGATTTTTATTGGGGAAATAAAGATTTTGCTTATCCAATGGGTAGTGTGCAATCTCTCGGTAGTGCCAATAAAGATAAAATAATTGCCTATGGACCACCTTTAATACCTAAATTTATTGCTGAATATATAGCTAATCACTCTTTATCTTGGTTAGTCATAAATGAAGATCTACCAGACTCTAAAAATAGAGTTTTTATGAAAAATGGAAAAATCTTTCTGGACTATACTCGTAATAACCAAACGGCATTTAATAAATTAATTAAACAATGGATTGAAGTTTTACAATCTCTGTCTGTATTTAAATCAACTGGATCTCTACACATACCTCAAAAAATGGGTTTGAGAGAAGTTACTCATCAATGTGGTACTTGCCGTTTTGGAGAAGATCCCAATACTTCAGTGATAGATATCAATTGTCGTACTCATGACGTTGATAATCTTTATATTGTTGATGGTAGCTTTTTCCCATCTAGCAGTGCTTTAAACCCATCATTAACTATTATTGCTAATGCTTTACGAGTGGGAGATCATTTACTGACAAGAATTAAATAACTAACAGGAATAGGAGTCAGGATTCAACGGTGTAGGGGCGTATTGCTATACGTCCCTACTCAGTCAATGTCTTTAAATAAGAGTCACGTTTGCTTTCCACACTCACCTAAAAGGGAGTGTGTGGAGTACGTCACAACCAAGACGGAAATCAACCAATTATTAAAAACCAGCAAAAAGCTTGTATAGTCTGCTTTTTTAATTATTAATTTTTAATTCCGCCCTGCGGCGTTAGTGCATTTCGTCGTATTCTGCTGTTTCCACCCTTCTAGAATCCATGCGAGAAGAAGGTAAAAACTCAGCCCGACGCACGGGATTTAAAGATGGTGCTTGTCCATTGTAGGGATGAATCACCTGTACAGTCCGAGTAGCCCGCTGTTTTGGTGCAAACAAAGAAAGAACACCAGCCACCACAACACCCCCACCAATAGTCAACGTAGCACCACCCACAGCCCAAAGCATGGGTGAAGACCACCAATTATTTTGTTCAGGTTGTTGTAATGATGTCGCCATTTTTTGTTGATTAGCTTGTTGTGCTAATTGCCACTCTCGTTGAGTAAAGCTTTGAGCTTGTACCTGGAATTGTTGGTTTTGTAACTTGAGTTGTTCATTGTCAGCTTTCAACTTCTCTAGCTGCATATTCATTTTCAGCTTTTCCATTTCTAGACGCTGATCAGAATTAGGAGCAGTTGGGGGCTGATTAGAATAGGCAGGTTGCCCGTAATTAGGAGGATACTGCATCACCTGGGGTGCCATGACTGTTCCCGGCATTTGGGGGCTAACAGCAAAGTTAGATGATAGAGGGGTATTTGTCCCTTTGAGCAAGACTAAAGCCGCTAACCCAGCTACCGCGACTCCGCCAATAAATGCCATACTTTCACTCATTGCTGTTACCCCTCAAATCCTAATGAACAGTAACTCAGTTGTAACTGATGCACTCTCTCACACATAATTTTTTGCCTACTTCGATATTATATTAAAAGTCAAGATAACCCAGTGTATTAGTTAGTTTTTTCTCTATCCTAAGATATGCTGTTATTATTTAAGACGATTATAGTCAAATTGTCCAGTAAAAAATAACAAAAAAATACACTGTTCTGCAATTTCTCTCTTGGTTTAAGAGGGATTTTTGATGGCTGTCTTGAGACTTTGGCAAAATTGAGCGATCGCTTCTAATCCCTGTTCTGGTGTGCCTTCTGCCAGTCGCTTCACAATGGCACTACCCACAATTGCTGCATCTGCGCCCCATGCTTTCACTTGTCGCGCTTGCTCAACATCAGAAATCCCAAACCCCACACCAATGGGTTTATCTGTTACATGACGAATTTGCTGGAGTAAATCAGAAACTCGTCCTTGCATTTGGGTTCGCATTCCTGTGACACCAGTAACACTGACCAAATAAATAAATCCTTGGGATGCACGAGCGATCGCTTCTATTCTTTCAGGAGAACTCGTAGGAGCTACCAATAAGGTTAAGTCTATTCCCATTTCTGCCGCTGGTTTGATTAGTCCTGCTGACTCTTCCAAGGGCAAATCAGGCACAACTAAACCGGATACCCCAGCATCTTTAATTTGTCCCAGAAACTTATCCACGCCTCGATATAAAATCGGATTGTAATAGGTAAATAAAATAATAGGCGATCGCAAACTCGGACTAATGCCTTTGAGCATTTCTAATACTTGCTCTAAAGTAGTCCCCCGTGCCAAAGCGCGAGTAGCCGCAGCTTGAATCACTGGACCATCAGCCAAAGGATCAGAATAGGGTACACCCAACTCAATAATATCAGCGCCAGAATTATCTAAAACTTGCAAAGCCTTAGCTGTAGTTTCTAAATCTGGATCACCAGCCGTAATAAAGGGAATCAACGCGCATTCTTGATTCCGTCTCAAATTTTCAAAGCAACGAGAAATAGCAGTCATTTGGGCTAGTCAGTGATTATTGACACTCCCCGGCCTAAAGACACGGGGATTCTATAGAGAGTTTCAGTCTATATCCCTCAGTTATCCCAGTTTCAGGCATTGCCTTAAATATTTGGGTTCTTGCCCTGATCCTGTTTGCCATTACTGGCAGAATCATATCTGACAAGCGTAACTTTCCGAGAGTCCCCCGGTAGCTTTTTAGTCTTTAGTGACAATTTAATTGGATCACGAATATTGAAGGCGAATCAATTCGCCCGTGTGCGTTTTCCTCTTCGGTCTGAAGACGCGAAGCTCCCAACGCTACCGCGTTCCTCTTGTGGTAGTGTAATGATTCTTAACTTATCACATTCGTCAGAGTTTGGGCTAGATATAAGACAGGAAGTTAAATATTTAGTATCTTCAATCCTACCAATATCAGAATTTTAACAATTTGACATAGGTTTTCTCAGAAATATTGGTAGGGGCGCAGGGCCTGCGCCCTAAAGTTCCTTAGGTTCAGGATAACATTCGTTCTCATCCCCTTGATAACTTGCAATCTAGGCTGCTTCAGTGTCAGACTTGAGAATGTTGTCCAAGGTAGTTTAATGACGGTATCAACAGCAATCAACAAAAGCGAGAACCTCCTTTATAAAAAAGTTCTTGGTTCACGTCGGTTTAGTAACTACTGGTGGGCAAGCATTGTGACTATGGGAGCCAGTGGTTTTTTCTTAGCGGGTATCTCTAGTTATCTCAAAGTTAATTTACTCATAGTTACTGATGCAACGCAACTAATATTTGTCCCTCAAGGATTGGTGATGGGATTATATGGTGCTGCTGGCTTGCTATTAGCCACATATTTGTGGCTAGTAGTTTTATGGGACTTAGGCGGCGGCTATAATGAGTTCAATCAGGAAACAGGGACATTAAAAATTTTTCGTTGGGGTTTTCCAGGGAAAAACCGTCAAATTCAAATTGATGGCCGGATTCAAGATGTACAATCTGTCAGGATTGTAATTAAAGAAGGTCTGAATCCTCAACGGGCTTTGTATCTTCGGATTAAGGGTAGAAGGGATATTCCCCTCACAAGAGTAGGTCAACCATTATCTTTGGCTGATTTGGAAACCCAAGGCGCCCAGTTAGCTCGTTTTTTAGGAGTATCCTTGGAAGGACTCTAGGAATTTTTGTGAACAACAAGATCCCCGACTTCTTTGAGAAGTCGGGGATCTAAAGATTAAAATCCTTTGGTTAATGCAGTTACTAACAATGCGGTTAAATTTTCCCCAGTTTTTTGTAGTTCTGTTGATGATTGGTACGTTGACCTTGGGAGGATGTACGAGTAGTACAACGTCCTCTAGTACATCCCCAGCGGCAATAGCTACCTCAACAACAACTACCAGCGCTACTACTAGCGCAAAAACAGTATCAGCAACTACCAGTGAGAGTGATCCGGCAACGAAAGGTTTACCGCGTCTTGAAGGTAAAGCTACGGTGGTGATGATAGTGAAAGGCGCACCAATTGAGATGGAAATAGATGGCACAAATGCACCAATTACTGCTGGTAATTTTGTGGATTTGGTACAAAAAGGCGTTTATGACAGTTTAGTATTCCATCGCGTTGTGCGCGACCCTCAACCTTTTGTAGTTCAAGGTGGAGATCCACAAGGCAAAGATCCTAAGTTCCCCGAAAATAGACTGGGAACAGGCGGTTATATTGATGCTAAAACTGGTAGCGAGCGCCGCATACCTTTAGAAATTAAGCCAAAAGGCGCAGATAAGCCTATTTACAGTAAGACCATTACTGAGAAGCCTGAACTACAACACAAGCAAGGGGCGATCGCTATGGCCAGATCACAATCGCCTGATTCTGCTTCTTCTCAATTTTACTTTGCTTTAGCAGATTTATCCTTCTTAGATGGTAATTATGCTGTGTTTGGTCGTGTTACAAAGGGTTTTGATGTAGTTAACAAAATTCAACAAGGCGATCGCATTGATTCTGCTAAAGTTACTCAAGGTGCGGAAAATCTCAAAATTGGTCAGTAGTTATTAGTCATTAGTCAGTGGTCAGTTGCAAATAGTAGTTTTACAGGTACTCTGGCTACTGACTTTTGTTAATTGTGTCATGAAATCTAAAATTAAAAATCTAAAATCTAAAATTGGATAGGGTTGTTGTTACGGGTATTGGTCTAGTTTCGGCGTTAGGTAAAAGCTTAGAGACTAGTTGGCGAAATTTACTATTAGGAAAAACTGGGATTAAATTACATCAACTATTTCCAGAATTGGGAATGATTCCTCTGGGATTAATTGCTGAAAAACCATCTTCATTAAATACACTAACGGAAATAGTTGTTACCTCAGCTTTAGAGGATGCCCAATTAGTAGTGCCGTTGTCTGATTGTGCTGTAGTTATTGGTTCTAGTCGTGGTTATCAAGCATCTTGGGAGATAATGGCCCGACAGATGTATAGGGAAGAAGCAGGATTAAATTTAGACAATTGGTTAAATACTTTACCCAATATGAATGCGATCGCTGTAGCGCGACAAATTGGGGCAACAGGGGCAGTTTTAGCACCAATGGCTGCTTGTGCAACGGGAATTTGGGCGATCGCTCAAGGTGCTATGTTAATTAAATCTGGACAATATCAACGAGTAATTGCAGGGGCAATAGAAGCACCTATTACACCCCTGACAATTGCCGGATTTGGGCAAATGGGAGCTTTAGCCAAAACAGGGGCTTATCCCTTTGATTTGCAGCGGGAAGGGTTGGTATTAGGTGAAGGTGGTGCTGTCTTAATTCTCGAATCTGCGGAGTTAGCAACTCAAAGACAAGCCAAGATTTATGGAGAAATTTTAGGTTTTGGACTAACAGCAGACGCATATCATGGAAATTCACCAGAACCAACGGGTAAAAGTGCAATCATAGCTATTAAGCAATGTTTAGAACGTAGTCAGATTACACCCACAGACATAGACTACATTCATACTCATGGGACAGCGACTCAGTTAAATGACCGCATTGAAAGCAAAATTATCCAAAGCTTATTTCCGACAAAATTAGCGATTAGTTCTACTAAAGGTAGCACAGGTCATACATTAGGAGGATCTGGAGCTTTAGGTGTAGCCTTTTCACTCATGGCATTACAGCAGGGAATTTTACCTCCTTGTGTGGGACTACAGCAACCAGAGTTCAATTTAAACTTGATCACATCAGCACAAGCAAGTAAAGTTAAGAACGCGCTATGTTTTAGTTTTGGTTTTGGTGGACAAAATGCTGTTATAGCTTTAGGAACAAGTAACAAGGAATAGAAGTATGTTGTTGAAATTAAGAATTACTGGCAGCAAATAATCCGAAACCCGATGCCGATGTGCCAGATATTCAATGCATACTTGTGGCGGGTTGCCGAACGACATATACCAGGGAAATAGAGCCAAGAACCACCGCGCACTATTCGATAACTATCATCACCACCTGTTACCCATGCACTGCCATCGGTGGGTGCTTCCTGGTAGTTATCATGCCAGTTATCTAGACACCACTCCCACACATTTGCGTGCAGATCATAAAGCCCAAAAGCATTAGGAGGAAAGATTCCCACCTCAGTTGTTTGCTGGCGATAAATTCCCCTTGTCCCTTGTCCATAAAATCCGGGGTAAGTTTTGTCCAGAAATTTCCAATCTGTTCCCCGATAATTTGATAAGTTTGTTGTGATTGTTTCGCCAAAATAGAACGGTGTAGTCGTTCTTGCCCGACAGGCATATTCCCACTGTGCTTCACTGGGTAATTGATACTTTTGCCCTGTTTTTTGGGAGAGGCGATCACAAAACTCCACTGCTTCACACCAGAACACAGACTCCACAGGATGGTGATTACCTTGGAAGTTAGATGGCTCAGGATCTAGATCACGCTTAACTTTAGGCAGCGCGGCAACAGATCGCCACTGAGCTTGAGTAACAGGATATTTACTCATCCAGAATGGGTTAATCACCACATTGTGTTGAGGACCTTCTACATTTACATCCCTGATATCTGCAAAAGTATTTCCATTCCAATTTCGCCATTCCTCATCATTAGGTGAACCCATGACAAAATTGCCCCTCGGAACTGCCACCAACTCCAAATTGACACCATTCCCCAAATCTTCGCTGCGAGACTCTGCTCGTCCTGGGTGAGAAACAATCTTAACTTGGGGTAAATCCATGTCTAAAAATCCAGTTTTCTCAATTCCGGCGATAGTAACCACTTCAAACTCAAATTTGCCCATTTTCTGGAAATAAATCTTCAAGTTATGTTGACTGTTAATGTAGTTGATAATGACAAAATCTATCCACCATCACCTATTTTATATATGGTGTAAAAAAGTATCCATCCAGTTATCAGGAACGAAAAATCCAAAACTCCACCTATTAAATTTTGTGCCATTAACAATGCAATGCCAAAATAATTTATCTTCTTCTTGTTCTACTTTAAAAAATCTAATTAATTTAGGCTTGTCATCAATAGTAATCAACTCTTTAGTGTGGGGATTCATATAGCGAAAAAAAGCCTTATTTTCTGCGTTTGATTCAAACTCATCAAAATCAATCAGATACATTCTCCAGCCTGGTTGATTTTCATTTGTATGCCATAATCTATAAGCATTAGGTGGATACCATAAGCTTCCAGAAAACTTTATTTCCAAGCCAAAGAATTTTTCCAGTAATTTCAGTAATCTAATTTTTGTCATTAAATACTCTTCATATAGTGAATGGTTAACATGAAGATCCAGATTGATGAGGTGAAATTGATGCTGAGTATATTCATGTTTTGGTAAGGGAATATTTGGATCAAAGCACTGCTTCATAATTTCATCATACTGCTGTTTGAATTCAGGAGAATCAGGAGATATGGATGCAAAATTAAAATCTTCTTTCCGAAAGCTTTCTTCATATAATTGCATATTCACGGTACTTGGTTTAATTTTGAGTTTTTCTATCTCAGCCGCTATTTCTTCAAAACCTGGAATTTCCGAAAATTCAAATTCATAGTGGTAAAAATGAGAAAGTTTCGGGCTGAAATCAGCATTAGGTTTTTTAAACAACCCTGTTTGACTATTTCCATTTTCGATTTTTCTGTTTTCTTGAGCATAAGCAGTAGAGGCTTCAGCGATCTCTTCCTGATTGAAAACGTAACCAGACCCTGAACCAAGATTAATCAATTCTGGAAGACCAGTAATTGCTCTGAACTTAATTTTCAAATCTTCCGAATTTAAGATAGATTCATAAAATTGCAAAACAGCTTCTTTGGACATAGTTGGTTATTCCTGAATTTAAAAAACAAATTAATATTGCCACCACGTTGAGAAAGAAATTATTTGCTATATTATTTTGACTTAGGTGGTGGGTCGAGTAACAAAGGTGAAGGCACTCGTAATGGATAAGCTAAACGCAAAAAGTGCATACCAATACCTGCTAATCCCAGCATTAAATCGGGCGATACATCATTACCTCCAGTCCCGCAAGTCCAATAACGAGCCTTTTCAAAATTGTGCCACTGCGCCTGAGCTTGCACGTTAGCTTCCATTTGGAAAGAAGGTTCATTTTTCAACAGAGAAAATCGCAATAATAGCTCGGCGTTACCTGCTTTACCATGACACAAAGAATCATTTCCCAATGTTTGAAAATTACGCAAAGTTGTATTAAGTGCCATGTAAGCATCGCTCAATATATCATCATCTGTTTTTCCTAAATTCGCCCAACTAGCAATGCGACTCAAACCAATTCCTGCTGCACCATTACACCAAGCATTAGCAAAATGTGGTTGATTGGGGTCTGCTGTCATTACTGATGTCCGTAAGTCATACCAATCGTGATGGACGGGATTAAATTTGGTAGATTCATAAGCAAAAGCTTGACGACCTGCTTGTATATATTCAGATTGCTGAGTGTGACAACCAAGCAAAATTAGCGCCCAAGCAATTCCCCCCGCACCGTGAGAAAAGCCTGTCAAATTGCCTTGGACGTTTCCCGGTTGATAATGTCGCCAACTAAGTGTATTATCCTGGGAAGTAGCGTGTTCAAGTAGGTGTTGAGCGCATTCGTGAGCGCAATCAATACCTTTGCCAGAAGTGGCTTCAGCTAGATTGAGCATGACAGGAATAATCCCAGCGACACCGTGCAGAATATCAAAATAATAGTCTTGGTGAATCTGCGGTATTAACTCATCAGTCAATTCAACAGCCAAATCAAGCAACGACGGTTGATTCCATAACTGGGCTAGGTGCGTCAACAAATAAATCAACCCCGTCGTGCCTTGAAATGCGCCAATTAATGTAGTATTACGTTGTTCTATAGAGTATGTTAGTGATCGCTCTGCCACTTGGCGAAATTCTAGCTGTGGTTGAATTGCATCAAGATAAGCTAAAAATAGGCAAATTCCCGCTGTCCCGTCATACAAATCTCCCCTGATATTAACCTGGCGTTTTCCCAAGGATGTAAATTCGTAGTTTTTCCAAGGAGCATTGCTAGATGGAGGTTGAAGCATCTCACATAACTGCGACCCTATTTGCTGGGCATAATTAACAGCAGCAGTTATAAAATGTGGGCTATTAATCTCTTCAGTGGATAAGCTGGTATAGATATAGTGATTTTGTCGGTTGCGGTTTTCTGAGGTTAATTTCTTTATCCTTTTAATTGCATTATCCAAGGGCGAAATCACCAGCTTATCCGGTAGTGATTGTTGGTAGTTATAAATCAACTCATCACTGCTAGTTGCCTTTGCTGTAAAGAGGGGAATATCTAATTGCCACATTCCCGCTAATTCTAAATCAGCTAACTTCCCCTCCTTGTCCCATTGTCGCCGATGTGCGATTAAACTATGAAACAGCAAATCAACTTCCAATGGTTCAGCGAGGCATTTTGGGTGTCGAGCTAAAACAATTAACTTTGCATAGGCTTCTGTACCCCAATTAATAAAACGGACTAATGATGGTGCAAATAATTCTGTGATCAGTGTTATGGCTGTAGGAGAATTTTCTTGAAACCAGTCATAAACCTGGTTAAAACCTTCAACAATACAATTTTTATAATCCTGCGGTCTAACTAGCTGACCGTTGTAATATATTCGATTCGTCGCTTCTAGCTCAATACGAATACCAACTTGATGTTCAACCCCTATGGCTAATGACATCCGGTGGTCATTAATTTTAGGAACGGCAAACGGTATCTGGTAAGATTCACCACCACTGTAGCCACTGATATTCATCTCAATATCTGAATCAGTTGTATTGTCACGAGGCCAGGTCAACAAAGCGGTTTTAAATACAGAATCAAACATTGTATCTGAGAATAGATCCCTCCCTGGCGGTACTACTTCTAAGACAGTTTCGCAGTCGCAAATAAAGGCATTACCATCGGCAACAAGAATATTTTCATAATGTAAATCGCTACCACCTAATATATGAAATATGGCTAAATATCCCCCTAGTTGTTGATAAAATTTGGGTATTTCCTCCTCTTTTTGGATATAATTTTTATTAGCCAGAATAAACTCTGCATAACCATAGCCATCTTTACAAAGCACTTGATAACTTGCAAATTCAACGACTTTATTTTTAGCAAAAGTTGCCAATAAATCTTGCATTGCGGCTTCAGATTTAAGACAACGAGGCTTGTAAACAATAGTTGCTGATTCTGAGTTATCTAATTCTAATTCCACAATGACAACACTTTTGCCACCAGCATGGTAATCAGATTTACCCAAATTAAAGGCTTTTATTTGGGTAATCTGTTTCTTACCAAAGAAAGTATGACTAATTTCATGAGTATCACTTGTTAAACGTTGTATGAGTTCTTGACTAAAATTACAGATAAATTTGGTGGATTGAGCTAACGTTCTTGCCAAAACGGGGAACTTGTCATAAAAGCGATGGTAATCCTGTTTGTTTTGAAAGGTTTTTTCTAGATAATTGATATACGCATCAGTATTATCTTGGGATTTAGGGATTTTGTTTTGAGAGCAGTAAACATTTATATCTGCTTCCAATGCCCAAGCTAAGGACATTTCAAAACGATTTAGCAAGTGTAGCTGAATATCTGTGACTACTTGGGGATTGATTATATCTTGGTTTAGAGATACATTAACCGCATTACATAATGATTGCAATTTATTTTGCAGTAACCGGAGAAAAGGTTCACAAACTTTCGCAAATTTGCCATAATAAATATCTGTTTCGTACCACTGAGTCAAGGAAAAGTTATCTCTTGGTAGGTCTAATGTTAGTAGGGCTGCTTGATATACTTGCAACCATTGAATATGTGGTTTAATAAACTCTAATTTCTGGGAATCAGACAATTGATGTAAATTTAACTGATATAGTTGATAATCAAGTAATAGTTTTTCTAGATCATTGATGATCGATATATTCACTGTTCCTCGCTGATAAGAATCCTTGATTAGCTGTCCAGATAATTTGCCAGCTAGTTTCTTTATCTTCCAATTATCGAGAGGGCTAATATCTTTAGTAAATGCCACCTGTCGTTGATCATCGAGTAATTTATCAACAATGAGAGTGCGTTCAAATAAATTACTAGCGCGGCTAACAATTTCCAGGAGAAGAGAATTATCAAACATAGTTATCAAGGGAATATAATTAAATTCGGTGCTAATTTCTAACCAAGAATAAAAAAATTATCTAGGCTAACTACACGATATTAAATATGTTACTAGCCTAGATATAGCTGATGAGACTATTACCTCGGAAACTAATATAGGACTAATATTTGATTTTTGAAATACACGTAGGGTGGGCATTGCCTAACGGATAAGGGTGTTGGTGGGCATTGCCCACCCTACACTACTCAAAATTTTTCAAATATCATTTATGATTCCTATATAGGGCTTGCATAAAAGAAAGCAAAAGGGTTGATAGATAAAGGTTTGCAGGGTTTTATAACAAACAAGTGCAAGATTATTGACAATAGATGTTTAAAATCCTGGCATTTTCACTCTTCTATAACCGCGTAAATTTGAGGACTAATTGTCCAACCTTCTCTTCCTTCTTTCTTATTCTTCCTTATTCTTCCTTATTCTTCCTTATTCCTCCTGACTCGGTGACTCCT
Organism: Dolichospermum sp. ST_sed8; assembly: GCA_028658405.1. GTDB lineage: Bacteria > Cyanobacteriota > Cyanobacteriia > Cyanobacteriales > Nostocaceae > Dolichospermum. The sequence continues at coordinate 17,416 of JAKOGY010000069.1, forward strand.
AGTCCTTACGAAAAGACTTATATGCCTAACGGCACGCTCCGCGAACAGCAAACCCTATATACGCTGTCAAATCACTTCGTCGTTCCGTCACAGACGATAGTAAAAATACTCGCGCTACAAGTACTCGCACAAGCTACGATTTGGTTGAGTTCACCCAAAGCATCATTGAACAATTCAAAAAATGTCTGGTCTGGCTTTTCAACTGATGCTGGTAGTACTATTTTGACATCATTGGAGATACCAAAAGCTTCAGGATTTTCCGAAAATTCACTGCTGAATTCCCCATCAATAGCAGCTTGGTGAAATAACTGCTCCAGGTAATTAACAGAGGATTTATCTAGAGTATTGGTAGGCATAAAACACCTCTAAATTGAGAAACTTAACTCAGATCCAGCTTAGGCTTTTGGCTGAAAGCTGATCTTCAAATTTGTTTTGTCTTGAATGGAAATAAACTCCTTAATGGCTGCGGACATATTATCTGAATTACTTTGCCAATCCAGCAAACTTTGTTCCTCCGGTGTCAATCCTTCTTGAACCATTAGAGATTCAAACCAATCTCTTAAACCAGCTATACTCGGATCAGTACAGGGTTTGATTCTGTTCAATGTTTGACTTTCTGAAGCTGCTAAAGCTTTATCGAATATCTCGCGTAATTTACTTTGGGGCGGTATACACAAAAGTAGAGCCATTAACATTTGAATTTGCCGGATTTCATCTGTATTCAAGAAATATTTAGTTGCAACCATCGCAGCTTTTACTCCCTTATTTTCGTGAAAAACGACTGAAAATTTCAGTTATTAAGTAACTAAGTTATTTGTCTACAAGCAAAATTTTATGTCAGTATTGCCATGACATAGATACTGTCAGCCAAAAGAATTGACATGATCACAAATAATTTGTCGCTTGATAATGATGATTTTTCAACCGCCTACTTTTCAATATAGCAGGATTTATTATTTTGGTTGATTGACAATAATTTTATTTTTTGATCAAATACTTACAAAACAAGGTAAATAATAATTAAGGAAATAATTTCTCTTAAAAAAAATAAATAATTAGCAATATCATTTTTACAGAAGATTAGTGAAATATATGGGAATGATTCGGGAATTCTGGGGCAATATTGTCTAACTTAATATATCTCAATAGACTATTAATATATGTAATTAATCTTAGGGATTTTGACAAAAGTATACTATTAACCTATTAAATAGATATATTTTATGTTTTGCAGTCAAATTGATATTTAAATGCAATAATAGAGCATCAATATTTATATCCTACGAAGGAAGTTTTATTCATTATCATTTAATAAGAAATGATAAAAATCTCTCTCTTGAGCAATATAAAGTTAGTAAGCTCAAAGCTATTTTATTCTAACACTAGATTTAAATATATCTAAGGTATAGGAGTAACATCGCTATACTTGAACTATATTTATAAAGTGGTTACTGGCATAAAATAAAATGCTAAATAGATTTTATGTAAGGCTGCTGAATCATCAAATCCATGAATTTATTTGGTTTTATCTGCGTTTATCTACCGTAAATTCTGCCAATAGTCGAAGTCGTCTGATTTATCTTTATATTTCACAAAACTTATGACGGTACTGGAAGTACATAACCTTCAAAAAACATACCGACAGCATGGAAAGCTAGTTGAAGCTGTGTGTGGGGTTTCTTTTAGTATTAATGCGGGAGAAATCTTGGCTTTTCTTGGTCATAATGGAGCAGGCAAGACGACCAGCATTAAGATGATTGCCGCTCTCATTCAGCCTGATAGGGGTTGGGTGAAGATTGAAGGTTGTGATCCTCATCGTCAACCGCAAGCATTGCAGATGCTAGGTGCAGTTTTAGAAGGAACGCGTAATCTCTACTGGCAGCTAACTGCGGAAGAAAACTTGGAATATTTTGGGATTTTAAGAGGATTGAGTCGTAAAGTTGCCCGTCACCGAGGCATTTATATGTTGGATCGATTGGGGCTTCTGCATAAGCGTCGCACTCCGATTCAAGCGCTTTCTCGTGGTATGCAGCAAAAATTAGCTATTGCAGTGGCTTTAGTTCACCATCCCCGACTATTGCTGTTAGATGAGCCTATTTTAGGGCTGGATATAGAAGCAAGCCAGGAAGTTAAAACTTTAGTTCGTGAAGTAGCCGCTGAAGGCTGTGCCATCCTCCTGACTACTCATCAAATTGAGGTAGCCGAAGAGTTGTCAGATTCAGTAGCTATTATTCAAAGTGGCAAGCTCATAACTTTGGAACCAACTCAAGAAATTATTAAGCGATTTTCTAACTCTATATATATCATCAGCATTCAAGGCGAGTTAGACTCAGTGCGAGTCAACAAAATTTTGGCATTAGGAGCAATTTTTCTGGATGGACAAATTAGTTATTTGGGAACGCCAAAAGGGTTATACGAGATATTAGAAGTACTCAATCCTTTGCCCCTATTACAAGTCAAACAGGAGCAGGCTGATCTCACGCAAATATACATAGAGCTACTACGAGAAAATAGCCATGCTTGAACTGCTCCTGTCCGAAATCAAACGTGTCTGGATAGAGTTTACCCGTTATCCGCTTGATGCAATTGCCGCAGTGATTACCACTAGCGCCCTTTTTTATGGGTTATTCCTTAGTACCCGTTATATTGCTGGTTCTGGTATGCAGTTTGGTACTAGATTAGATGCGATTGTGTTTGGATATGTCCTGTGGAATTTAGTCTTATTTACTGTCAATAATATTTCCCTGGGACTACAAACAGAGATGCAAATCGGCACAATAGAACAAATATTCCTTTCACCATTCGGAGCCTCGATGATTTTGCTAGTACGGGCAATTGCCAGCTTGACAATACATCTAGTTTTGGTTGTAAGTGTTTTGCTGGTAATTACACTTCTGACTGGTCGTCAGCTACACTTTTCTATCAGTTTAATTCTGCCACTAATTACAGTTTTACTAGGAGCTTATGGTATTTCCTTTATCATGGGAGCTTTGGCACTGCTGTTTAAACGTGTGCAGCAATTACTGGGGCTAGTTGGGTTTGTGTTGTTGCTTTTGCTGGCATTTCCCCCTGAGACTTGGAGCCAACAGATCCGAGTTTTAGCCCCAATAATGCCAATGATACCAGGTACGACAATACTTCGGAGTGTAGTAGTACGTAATTTAAATTTAAACTGGCATGAGCTTGCTATTGCGTTGCTCAACGGGATGGCATATTTAGTCTTAGGTCTTGTGGTTTTTCGTGTTGCTGAAAGGAGAGCTAAACATCAGGGGACACTTGGACGATATTAAAAGCTGGAAAATGGGAATCTAAATCCAATACCTTAGCCATTTTTGTGTAGGTCGGGTTGAGCGAAGAGAAACCCGACGTATTTGTTGGGCGCACGGTGTAGGGGCGTATAGCAATACACCCCTACTATCTCAGTTAATGTCCGGATTAGGAGTCACGCTCGTTGCCCACACTCACCTGAAAGGGAGTGTGTGGAGTACGTCACAGTATCTTGATATCATAGAATGGGGGATGTGGAACCCCCTTTAAGATCCCCGACTTTTTATAAAAAACGGGAATCTGATAAAATCATCAACAAGAACTATTTTTTAATGCTAACCAACTACTAGCAATAGGCATTCTCCAACCAGTTCCAAATGCACGGTCAGTAATTTTTAATCCTGGTGCAGCTTGTCGGCGTTTAAACTCCGCACGCGATAATAATTGTAATACTCTATTCACAATTGCTGGGTCATGACCTGCAATAATAATTTCTGCGGTTGATTGATGTTGATGAATCAAACGGTCGAGAATATCGTCTAAAATTTCATAAGCTGGTAAGGAATCTTGGTCAACTTGACCAGGTTTAAGTTCCGCGCTGGGGGCTTTAGTAAGAATATTTTGGGGAATAATTTCTTGTTGATGATGACAATTCAACCATTGACAAAGAGAATAAACGCGGGTTTTAGGAACATCTGCAATCACAGATAAACCACCATTCATATCCCCATAAAGAGTGCAATAACCAACAGCAACTTCTGATTTATTACCAGTAGATAAAAGCAGATAACCAAATTTATTAGAAATTGCCATTAATAAATTACCACGAATACGAGATTGGAGATTTTCTTCCGCAATACCAAATTCTGTTCCTGTAAATAACTCACCCAGAGAATTATCAAAACCTTGCATTAATTCCCCAATGGGTAAAATCTGGGTTTTAATATCTAAATTGTCCGCTAATGCTAAAGCATCACTAATAGAATGTTCAGAACTATAGGGAGAAGGCATTAAAACACCCAGAACATTTTCTTTACCTAATGCAGCAGTAGCAATAGCTGCAACTAAAGCCGAATCAACTCCCCCACTTAACCCCAACAATACCTTAGAAAAACGACATTTACCAACATAATCTTTAACACCTAAAACCAAAGCATTCCAAATTTCCTCATTTTCAGATTCATCAACTGGGGAGATATCACCTAATTCTAAATCTTGTTTATTGCTATTAAATTCAACAGTCAGAAAATCAGAAATAAAACCCTTAGCACGACAGACAATTTCACCTTGTTTATTTAAAGCAAAACTCCGACCATCAAAAATTAAATCATCATTTCCGCCAACTTGATTTGTATAAATAATCGGTTGTTGAAAATTAACTGCACTATGTTTTAACATCGCTTCTCGCAGATGTTGTTTACTAACTGTATAGGGTGAAGCCGATAAATTCACAATTAAATCTACATCTAAATTTGCTAAATCAGCAATAGGATTAACCGCATAACTCCGTTTACCCCAAAATTCCTCATCATTCCATAAATCCTCACAGATTGTCACACCAATTTTCACATCATCTAATGTAAAATAATTGGTTTCTATTCCAGGTTCAAAATAACGTTTTTCATCAAAGACATCGTAGGTAGGTAAGAGCCTTTTGTGAAAAATTTGCTGAATTTTGCCATTTTCTAATAAAGCAATACTGTTAAATAAATTTTTCCCTCCAGTAATGTGCGCTTGGGAATTTATCACAACAGTTCCCACCAATACAGCTAAATTTGTTGGTAAATCTTCAGCTAACTTTTGCAAAGTCTTATCCATTGCTTCTACAAAAGTAGGATTTAACAATAAATCTCTAGGTGGATAACCACAAATAGATAATTCAGGTGTTAATAATAAACGTACACCTGTTAATACTGCTTGTTGGCACATTTCCAGAATCTTTTGAGCATTTCCTGGTAAATCACCAATAGTAGGATTAATTTGAGCAATAGCAATTTTCATGATCAGAAAAAAGGGAATAGAGAATATATAAATCCTAAATGATATTTGAAATATACGTAGGGTGGGCAATGCCCA
>JAKOGY010000006.1 GCA_028658405.1 Dolichospermum sp. ST_sed8
CACCAACAAACAAATGAGCAATTACATCCTGTACATCCTCAAATCCTGGACATCCTGATTCAGACAAAAAATCCGCGTTCATCGACGAAAAAGCAAAATCACTAAGATTACGAGTAACAATGATCAGATTATTTTCAGATGCAGTTGCAGCGATTAAACTATCCATAATTGGTAGTTTTTTACCTTGTGCTTCAGATTGACCACAAATTTTTGCCCAAGTATCAAGAATATTCTCGTTTAAAGGTAAAATCCTATTAGTAAATCTTTGTTCAATTTTTTGTAGCCATTTCTCCAGTTTTTGATAGCGACTTGGTTGAGATTTTTCTATTCTCACAATTCCTTTTTTGATTTCAGCTATAGTGATAATACTGATAAATAAACTACTTTCTTCTTGGGCATCTATCCAGTTAATAACTTGTTGATTCGGTTGTTTTTTGACATATTCAGAAATAACACAAGTATCTAATAAATAAGTCATAATGTAATGTCTCTACCTGTATCTTCATCTCGCTCAAATAATGTTTCAGTTTCTTCTAATTCAGGTAAAAGAAGTAATTCTGATAATTTAACTTGAGATTGACTGGATTGAGAAAGTTTATATGTTTCTAACTCATATAACCAACGTTGAAGAATAGTATTTTGTTCTTCTATTGGTAAAATTTCAACTGTTGCTATAACTTTTTGGAGTAGTTCTGTCGTCATAATCATAGCAGGGAATAGTGGTTTTTATCTATTATAGCTTATTTTATTTAACAAGAGTGCGCTACCATTTATTTAGTCATTTTGAGGATCAGAATTGATTGTGACTACATCGCTCAACATTAACGAAGCCTTACTAAAAGAGGCGTTAGCACTTGACAATCAGGTGAACATTGATTCTTTAGTAGAAACAGCATTGCGCGAATATATTCAACGTCGTAAGCGGCTCAAAATATTAGACCTCTTTGGGACTATCGAGTATGACGAAGGCTATAACTATAAGCAGCAACGTCATCAAGCATGAGGATTATTTTTGTCAGAATCAGGATAACCAGGATTAAAGGATTTACAGGATGTTATTTAATAATTGTTGGTGAAAATTTGGGGATGATTTTATTTATTCTGATATGGCTAACGCCACGCTACGCTATCAGACAATTACAACATTAACCACCAATAAACAAATGAGCAATTACATCCTGTACATCCTCAAATCCTGGACATCCTGATTCAGACAAAAAATCCGCGTTCATCCCTGAATCAATGATCAAAAGTAGGTGATAGTAAAAAGTAGGCGTAAGCGTTGCGCTCCGCAGGAATCGCGTTTGGGGATGTTGGGGTGCGATAGCGAAGCGCGACCTAGGAATCGTTTAAAATTAGGGGATTGTGTGCGATCGGATCGCATTTAAATCAATCATAATGATATTTACATGAAATGATAATTAATAAATCTTCTTCAACTTTATAAACCAACCTATGTTCATCAGTAATTCTCCTAGACCAGTAACCTTGTAATTCATATTTTAATGGTTCTGGTTTTCCTATACCTGAAAATGGTTCTCTTTGGATATCTTTAATAAGTGACAAGATTTTTTTAAAGACTTTTTTATTTTCTGTTCCCCATTGTCCTAACTCTTCAAAGGCTTCTGGTTCAAATGCCACTTTTTTCATATTCATCTAAATCAACATAAATTAAATTTCCTTTTTCAACATTTTCTATAGCTTTTAGTAAATGTTCTTTATTAGATTTTGATTTTAAAAGATATGTAGTTTCATCTTCAATCACTTGGTCAACTAACACAATTACCTCTACAATTGTTCCCTCTGGTAACTCAGTTGTAGGTAATTCAATCTTGCCATTTTTACCAACAGTTGCTTTTTGTTTAATTTTAGTAATCATGGTTTATATTGATTTCCTTGTTTATTCTCATAATAACATCTACAATAGTATTATAGCGGTTATAGCTAAGATGCAATACTATTGAAGGCGCAGTCCCTGATCGCCTACAGGCTTTACGATTTACTGGCTGTATCTCACTCAAATACAAACCGCTATAGTAGTGTTTGGATATTATAGCTTATTTTACAAATAGTTGCTTTTTGTTTAATTAAGTACAAATAACCATATCTCCAAAATATAATTTTAGAGCTATATTTGTAAGTTCTTATTCATCTAAAACAAAAGAAACAAAAGCAGTTCCTTCTGGTAAATATTGAGTAATAAATTTTTTAGCTACAAATACACTTTTTTGAGGATTATCAATTTCACTTAAATCTAATGAACCCGGATTTTCAGCAATTTTATTATCAACATAACACCATAAATTCACACCTAATATTAAAATTTCTTTGTCTACAATTTCTTTAATAAACTCAAGTGCATCAATAGGGGATAATAGTAATTCTCCAGCTTTAATAATTCCTGTTTCTTGATATTTGTCAATTAATTTCATTTTTTCTATTCCTTTTTTGTGGATAATGATTTAGTATTGTTTTTCAATCCAGTGAGGATCATTAATATCACTGATTTGAACTACATCACCTGTGATATCATTACAGACAATATATGCACCATCATCTTTTCTTGTACCATCTATATTATATCGTTTATCTATTGTTAGTTCAGTGTTGACAGGATTTAAGTAAACTGATTCAAGCATTTCTTCCGTCCAACCTCTTTTACTTATTTGTTTTTTGATTTTTGCACCAATATTTAATTTTTGCATCCTTGTTTAACTTTAGTATGGTACGCTACACGAACGTTATTAAAAAATAATTTATTTAATAGTATAATATAAATAAGTATTATAATGAGATTTTCCCAATCCACAAAGGTCGTAAATATCATGCAAGAACAACTAACCGACTATCAACAAGAACTTACAGAACGCATTTCCACAGTAGTAGATAAACTAATTCGTGGTAGTAGCTTCTACATGGTAAAACTAGATCAACATGAAATGACCGAAATGTTGATAGAATTATTTGGCAGATTTTCACCAGCCCAAATGAGAGCAATTAAAGATCATGATTTAACCAGAAGAATTGGTAAAATACTAACACTAGAAGCTGTTGCAGGAACATTAAATGATTTAACACCAGAAGAAATAGCGATTTTCGATGCAGCAGTGGAAGGAAAATAAAACAGTGACTTATTTACTTGATTCAAATATCGTTAGTTATGCGTTAAAGAAAAATACAACTATAAATAATAAATTAAGAGAATTAAGTTTTCTCGGTTCAGAAATATTTATTAGTTGTATAACTTACTATGAAATTAAACGAGGACTTGTATCCATCAATGCTAGTAAACAATTAGTAGATTTTCATGGATTTTGCAATGATTATCAAATATTATTTTTAGATGATTTAGAAATAATTGAAAAATCTTGTCAAATTCATGCAAGATTAAAAGCCAAAGGTACACCTATTCAAGATGCTGATATTTTAATAGCAGCTACAGCAATTGTCCGGGATTTAATTCTAGTTTCTAATGATTCTGACTTGTTAAGAATTGAAGACGTTAATTTAGAAAATTGGTTATTATTATAAAACAATGGTCAAAAAAATTTGCTCTTTACCTGAAAAATCAAATGGAACTATCCATATATCTACAAGGATAATTCCATTAATTTGTTGAAAGCTAATAGCCTAAAACCCTTATTGTCCCCTACCAAAAATTCTCATGAAGTTGTCTTTTCTTACTTGCCTAAACCATCATATCTGTTTGGGTCTTTTTTCTCTTTTTTGTCCTTGGCATCTTTCTTAGGCTTTTTAGTTTCTTTGTTACCTTTTTTTTCCTTAGACATCAGTTTTACCCAACTAGGTTTACTTGTCAATACTTACACATTCTGCTATTATTGACACTCTCACCGTCTTTAGACACTGAGATTCTTTAATCAATGAGCCGACTTGTTTAAGCAGGATTACTCCAACAAAAATAGAGGTCGATTCTCCTAAAGCGTGAATTCCGGTATGCCCTACCGTACTCGATATTGACATTTTATCTTTTACCAAATCTAGCTTTCCTAAACTGCAATACCGTTAGGTATGACTACGCACTTAACAAATCTAGTTAAGTTTTTACGCTGTTTAGTTATACTTAAATTATGGATTTGCCTCTATTATATCACATCTACTGCGACCAGTTAATTTCTTACGTGACTAAAGTCACTCGAGTCGCTTATATCTGGTCCCTAAAGGGACTGAGCTTTACGCTTACCGGATATTCTTGTAAATCAGGGCGTAGCTTACCTGATATCCTTTGAAAACAGCAAGGAAAGTATTGCACATTTACACTACCAACTACTATGATACATTGTTATTTAATTTTGTTATGAATTTTATTAACTATGATACAAAACTTTAGATACCCTGTCACTGGGTCTAATTCAGATTTTAACTTCTATATTCTATTTTATTGCCTTCATTCATTATATCAGTATAATCGTATTTGATAACTTATTAGGTAATAATTAAATGACTTCACCAGTAGATATTCTTATTCTTTCCAATGGACCAGGGGAAGTTACAACCTGGGTGCGTCCTGTTGTTAAAGCATTGAGAGCAGAATTAGGAAATGATCGTTTACAAGTGAGAATTTCTGTAATATTATCACCTTGTCCCCATGCTAGTGGTAAAGAAGCTGCTATAGCTTTGGGTTATCTAGAGGTTGATAGAGTGCAAGCACCTGAGCATTTTTGGCAATTTTTAATATGGGGAAAAACCGCCCAAAATTGGGAATGGAGAAATAAAGGTGTAGTCGTATTTTTAGGTGGTGATCAAGTTTTTTCGGTGATTATTGGTAAGAAGTTAAAATATAAAACTGTAGTTTATGCGGAATGGGAAGCACGTTGGCATAATTTTATAGATAAATTTGCCATTATGAAAGCTCAAGTTGCAAAAAATGTCTCTGCTAAATATGCTGATAAATTTGCTGTTGTTGGTGATTTAATGTTAGAAGCCGCAGAGGATGAAATAACGTCTGCAAGTGAAAATTCAAAATCTAAAATTAACATCATTGGCATATTACCAGGTTCAAAAACAGCAAAATTAACTCAAGGTGTACCTTTAACTTTAGCTATTGCTGAATATGTTCATAGTAAATTACCCCAAACAAAGTTTTTTATTCCTGTTGCACCAACGTTAGATTTACCGACTTTAGCCAGTTTTGCTAATCCTGAAAATAACCCATTTACAAAAGCTTTTAATTTTCAAGGTGCATCTTTAAAGGATAATTATTTAATAACTTCCACAGGTTTAAAAGTGGAATTAATCCAAGAAAATCCTGCTTATCATTTATTATCTCAATGTTCTCTTTGTTTAACTACAGTTGGTGCAAATACCGCCGAATTAGGGGCGTTAGCTGTACCCATGATTGTCTTATTACCCCTACAACAATTAGATGCTATGCGTTCTTGGGATGGTTTACCAGGAATATTAGCAAATTTACCGGGAGTAGGTTCTAGTTTTGCTAAACTAATTAATTGGTGGATGGCAAAAAACAAGGGTTTGTTCGCTTGGCCAAATATTTGGGCGCAGGAAGAAATTGTACCAGAATTAGTAGGAAATTTACAACCAGAAGCAGTAGGAGAAATGGTTTTAGATTTGTTAGAAAATCCAGGCAAATTAGATGCCATGCGAGATAAATTACGCAGTGTTCGGGGTGAAAGTGGTGCTGCGAAGAAATTGGCAATTTTGGTGAGAGAAGAGTTATACTAGATTCATGAAAAATGAGGATTTAAAAAAATATGAAAGCACCCGATCAAATTATTCAATTAGTTGAAAGTTTTCATCAACAAATAGAATTATATCGCTCTGGAGGAATGAATGAAACTCAAACCCGGATTCAATTTATTGATCCATTTTTTGAAGCATTAGGATGGGATGTGAGAAATCAAAAACAAACTATTGGTATTTATCAAGATGTTATTCATGAAGATTCTTTGAAAATTAGTGACGCAAATAAAGCTAAAGCACCTGATTATAGTTTTCGTGTTGCTGGAGTCAGAAAATTCTTTGTTGAAGCTAAAAAACCTGCTGTCAATGTTGGTAAAAGTATTAGTGCTGCTTTTCAAGTTAGACGTTATGGATGGTCTGCAAAATTAGCTGTCAGTATTTTAACAGATTTTGAAGAATTTGCAGTTTATGATTGTCGAATTATGCCTAATAAAAATGATTCAGCATCTCAAGCTAGAATCAAACATTTTAACTATACAGAATATGTGGATAAATGGCAGGAAATTTATGATCTTTTTTCTAAGGAAGCTGTATTAAATGGTTGTTTAGAAAGGTTTGCAGAAACTAAAGTTAAAGCCGGAATTACTGTTGACAAAGCATTTCTTCAAGAAATAGAAATTTGGCGAGAAAATTTAGCTACTAATATAGCTTGGCGTAATTTACAACTTCAACAACGAGAATTAAATTTTGCGGTACAAATGACAATTAATAGAATAGTCTTTTTACGCATTTGTGAAGATAGAGGCATGGAAATTTATGAACAGTTAGGAAATTTATTAAAATTACATAATATTTATCAAGAATTAGGACGTTTATTTGTTAATGCTGATTATCGTTATAATTCAGGTTTATTTAATTTTCAGAATCAAAAAGGAAGAGAACAAGCTGATGATTTCACACTAAATTTAACCATTGATGATTCTATTTTAAAAGAAATTATTAGAAAACTTTATCCTCCAGAAAGTCCCTATGAATTTTCTGTAATTCCTGTGGAAATCTTAGGACAAGTTTATGAGCAGTTTTTAGGTAAAATTATTAAAATATCTGCAAGTCGTCAAGCAGTTATTGAAGATAAACCAGAAGTGAGAAAAGCTGGAGGTGTTTATTATACTCCCAGTTATATTGTTGATTATATTATTAAACATACCATTGGTAAAATTTTATCAGGTAAAACTCCAGAACAAGTTCAAGAAATTACAATTCTTGATCCTGCTTGTGGTTCCGGTTCTTTTTTAATTGTGGCTTATCAATTTTTACTAGATTGGTATTTACAACAATATCTGCAAAAGCCTAAGAAATATAAAAATCTATTTTATCAAATCTCTGATCAGAATTGGCGGTTAACTTCGAGTGAAAGAAAACGGGTTGTATTAACTCATATCTATGGTGTAGATATTGATCAACAAGCGGTAGAAACCACTAAATTATCTTTATTATTAAAGGTGTTAGAAGGTGAATCTGGAGAAGCTATTACTAGACAATTACAGCTATTTAAAGAACGGGCTTTACCTGATTTAGATAATAATATACTTTGTGGTAATTCTTTAATAGATGGAGAATTTTATCATAAAAGTCAAATGAATTTATTAGACGAAGATACAGCTTATCGAGTTAATATTTTTGATTGGAAATCAGCCTTTTCTGCAATCATGAAACGTGGTGGTTTTGATATCATTATTGGTAATCCTCCTTATATTCGTATTCAAGCCTTAAAAGAATGGGCTGCTTTAGAAGTAGATTTTTATAAACAACAATATGTTTCTGCTAGTAAGGGAAATTATGATATTTATGTTGTCTTTGTAGAAAAGGGATTGGAGTTATTAAGAAAAGATGGTTATTTAGGTTTTATTTTACCTCATAAGTTCTTTAATGCTCAATATGGAGAATCTGTGAGAAGGTTAATTGCTGAAGGTAAATATCTCGAAAAAATAGTTCATTTTGGAGATCAACAAATTTTCCCCAAGGTTTCAACTTATACTTGTTTACTTTTTTTAGCAAAATTAGAGCAATCTAATTTAGAAATGGAAAAAGTTACTGATTTAATAGACTGGATTAAGAATAATAATAGTCAAAAAGGAATTATTGATTATTCATTGTTTTCAGCTAAGGAATGGAATTTTATTTTAGGAGAAGATGCTAACTTATTCAGCAAATTAAAACAAATTAAATCTACACTAGAAGATGTGACAGATAGAATTTTTCAAGGTATTAAAACCAGCGCAGATAAAATATATATAGTTGAAAAAATATCACATCAAGATAATTTAATCCAAGTTTTTTCTAAACAGAACCAAAGAACATATTGGTTAGAATCTAATTTACTACATCCTTTAATTAAAGGTGGTGATAGTAAAAGATATTATTTATCTAAAACTAATAAGTTGATTATTTTTCCCTATATGCTTAAAAATAATGGTTCAATGGAATTAATTTCCATGAATACCTTTGAAAGAGAATATCCTTTAACATGGAATTATTTACTAGATAATAAAAATTATTTAGAAAGTAGAGAAAATAATAAAATGTTAGGAGATAAATGGTATGGGTATGTATATCCAAAAGCCTTAGATATAATGGCTTTACCAAAAATATTTACTCCTGATATTGCTACAGGTTCATCATTTACATGGGATAAAACAGGGGAAATATTTTTTACAGGTGGTGTCGCTGGAGGATATGGAATTTTAGTAAAATCTAATTATTCATGGGAATACATTTTAGGATTGTTAAATAGTAAAGTCCTAGAATTTTATCTTAAAAAATCATCTACATCAATGAGAGGTGGTTATTATAGTTTTGAATCTCGATTTATTCGCAATCTTCCGATTAAAATTATTGATAATTCTCAAACAGTAGAGAAGCGAAAACATGATTTGATTGTTAATTTAGTTCAACAAATGCTTTCTCTCCATGAAAAATTACATGAGGTAAATACACCCCCAGCCAAAAGAATGGTTCAGCAACAAATACAAGCTACTGATAGACAAATAAATCAATTAGTTTATGAACTCTATGAATTAACTGATCAGGAAATAGCTATTGTAGAAAGGATATGATTTATTCTTCCTCTTCACCCTGTCTGCGTCCTAATTCATACACACCAGCACCCATACAAGCCAGAATACCAAAACTAATTCCCCAGCTATTACCTAAACTAATATCTAAAATCCAGTTAGATAAACCACCAAATATCAAAAACGGAAAAATGCTAAATAGTGAAGCGTAGAAGGAATTTTGAGATTCCCTAGCAGGACGAGTCTTTTCAAATTCTGACTCACTGGTATAGAGGGAACGTTCAGCAAAATTGAACCAACGGTTAAGTTGTGTAGTTACCCATTCTCTAAATTGGGAAAAACTCACATATAACGCTAAAGCCCATAAACAAGCTCCTGCAATCGCAACTTTATCTAACTCAAAGCTAAAAGGTAATATCTCAAACATGACATAATTTAACTCTCCAACTCCTAATTTTAGCTTTTATTTGGCGATAAATTTCACTATGGAGAGATTTTTATTGATCATCTTGCGTAAAATACGGTTATTATTGATGCTGATACTGAGACTGTGTAATTAAATTAGGTAAAAGTGAGTTATTCTTTTGTCTGTAAATTCTGATGGAATATTTTTTGGAATATTAACTAATCAAGAGTATGATATTGAGCATGAAAAAGTTGAGACAGTTAGAAAACATATAAGTAAGTTTGATGAGTTCTTACCTAGCCAAAAAATGATTGATAGACTTCAAAAAGCTTTAGATTTAGGACAAAAAATTTGTGATGCTGATGCTAGTTTCTATTTTCATAAGCTAAAAGAAGCGGAATTGATGGAAAAAGGTTATGATTGGTATACGGCTCATCCTAGGGCTATAGCTCATTACGGTGTATCATCATACAGTTTATATCATCCAGAAGTAATTAAGGCTTACCCAGAAGATTTTAACAGAAATTGGCGAAAAGCTTGGGGGATTAACTAATGATCAAAGTATTAGATTTAGGTTTATCGGGAAAAGCTCGGATTTGGAATAACGAATCATTTTATTTTCCTAGAGATTTTAGACCTGTTTTTTATCCTGTCGTAGATGAAAAGATAGAAGTCATCGTTGAGAATACAAAAATTGGTTTATTCTCTAAAAAAGAAGTAATGATAGAGATATTAGCGCCTCTAGGAGCTAGGTTTTTATATGGTTGCTTGGGCGCTACATTTGAACCAAATGATTCTGGTAATCTAGTATTAAAAGTGGCGGTTTCCACTGAAGTTGAACGCGAAGTTAATTCATCTCTGGCATCATCATTAGATATAGTGAGAGTGGGGATACCAGAAGAATATGCAGATAGTGTTTTTAATGGTTCAAAATTGAAACTGCAAGAACCGGGAGTTAGTTCAATATTTGGTTCTGGTGAAATTTCTTTTAAATGGGGTACATTTGGAGAAATTGGCTCTTCTAGATCATTTTTTCACGATCTTGCATATACAGTTATTGAAGTTATGGTGCGAGATAAAGTTAAAGTTAACTACAATATCAACCCACCATTTAAAAAAGTTCTGGAACAATCTCTTTAATGTTTGTATTAATCAGAATGTAGAGACGTTCCATGGAACGTCTCTACCAGGAATCTGAAAAATGCACATTTGACTCTAAACTAATGAGGTACGGCTACCTGCTCATTACTGACTTTAATTGCAGTATTATCGGCGACAATTTGGCGGAATACATCACCTTCAATAGTTTCCTGTTCTATCAATAAATCAACTGATCGTTCCAAAATTAAACGGTTTTCTTCAATAATTTCCTTAGCCTGAATATAGCATTTGTTCACAATTTCCCGGACCGCGGCATCAATTTTAGCAGCAATATCTTCAGAGTATTCGGATTTATTTCCCCAGTCACGCCCTAAAAATACATCATTATTTTGATTTTCTAAGGAAACTGGACCCAAATCAGACATCCCAAATTTTGTGACCATTTGTCGGGCTAGATTGGTAACTTGTTGTAAGTCATTTCCTGCACCTGTGGTGACTTCTGCTTTCCCAAACACGATTTCCTCAGCAGCGCGACCGCCTAAAGTGGTAGCAATTCGGGCTAAAATTTGGGAACGGGAAATCAAACCCTGTTCTTCATTGGGAGTAAACCAAGTTAAACCTAGCGCTTGTCCTCTGGGAATGAGAGTAACTTTTTGTACAGGATCATGCCCGTTAACGAACGTACCTACCAAAGCGTGTCCGACTTCATGATAAGCAATTAGGCGTTTACTTTTGCTGTCTACTAAAGCAGTTCCTTCCATACCCGCAACTACTCTATCTATCGCATTATCAATTTCTAAATCGGTAACAGCTTCTTTGCGTCTTCTAGCGGTGAGAATAGCGGCTTCATTGAGTAAATTGGCTAAATCTGCACCAGTAAAACCAGGAGTTCGCCGAGCGATCGCTTCCAATGATACAGTAGGATCAATTTTCTTATTCTGGGCGTGAACTGTCAAAATTTCCTGTCTTCCCTTCAAATCAGGAACATCTACAATTACCTGTCTATCAAAGCGTCCTGGACGTAACAAAGCCGAATCCAGAACATCTGGACGGTTAGTAGCAGCAATAATAATAATTCCGGTATTCCCTTCAAAACCATCCATTTCCGTTAATAACTGGTTGAGGGTTTGTTCCCGTTCATCATTTCCCCCACCAATACCCGCACCCCGTTGTCTACCTACTGCGTCAATTTCATCAATAAAAATGATACAAGGAGCATTATCTTTGGCTTTTTTGAACAAATCACGGACACGGGAAGCACCCACACCCACAAACATTTCTACAAATTCCGAACCAGACATACTGAAAAATGGTACACCTGCTTCACCAGCAATAGCTTTTGCGAGTAAAGTTTTCCCAGTTCCCGGAGGTCCAACTAACAGAACACCCTTGGGAATTTTTGCACCTACAGCCGTAAATTTTTCTGGTAGTTTTAGGAAAGTTACAACTTCTTCTAATTCTTCTTTTGCTTCCTTGACTCCCGCAACATCATCAAATTTCACCCCGGTTTTCGCTTCCATTTGAAACCGAGCGCGAGACTTACCAAAACTCATGGCTTGGTTAGAAGCATTTGCAGAACGACGCAGGAATAATAACATTAAAGCTACAAGAGGCAAAATCCACATCAGATTGATTAACAACCCCACAGCGGCTCTATTTCCAGCAGAGGAAACCTCCCCAAAATCAACGTTTTTTTCTTTAAGTTTATTAATTAACTCCGCATTTTGATCTAGAAGGCGCACCTGTAAAGGTTGAGTATCGGGCTTTTGTCCAACTAAATAAACCCTAGCTGTTTGTTCACTTTGATCTAACTCTACCTTTTTAATTTCTCCTTTATCTGCTTTGCGAATCAATTCCCCATAGGTTAAAGAATTCCGCTCAGGTTTTTGTTGCGCTAAAACAGAACTAGCACCAACCATTCCCGGTAACATCATCAACCCAGCAGCTATGACTCCAGTTAAAAGATGACGCGGAGACGAACCGATTAAACGCTGTTTCATCAAAGCCTTTTTGTGGAAATTTTTCATAATACTTACCCTTTATGGCTGTTTTTCTGAGAAATTGTCAAATCTAGAAATTACAGTTTTCTTATCTAGTTTAACTGTCAGTCCCAACTATTGACAGGTGACAGTGAAGAAGCTAAGAGTCTTTAACTATTCGCCGTAAGTCCCCCACTGAATTTGGTACTTGTGAATCAATGGCGGGATATAAGGCGGGAAAAACAAAAAATCGTTCTCAACTAATACCAAGCGTAAGCCAAGTAATGGCGAAGAACTTATGAGGTTTTTCCAAATATTATCTATTATTTATTATATGGGTGAGGAATCCCCAAAATTTTGTGATAAAATCATATGCTCTTGACCACCAATGCCGTAAGCGAAAACCAAGCTGATAGGTAAGTGTCACAAGAGAAAGAATTGGGTCTTGGGAATCAGGACTTCTGCCCTTGGAGGGAATGTCAGACCAATAGAACTACGAAGTTCTGGAGGCTATTCCCGATGAATTGGGAAGCCCACACTGTACCTAATGTTAGTGTGTGGTAGTTCACTATACTTTAATATCAATACTGCTCGGTTCAAGCTAAAAAGTCTTGATATTGGAGGTTGAGCTTTTGAAGGAGCTAATGTAAATACCTACATCTTGAAATTTCAGTATTTCTAACTTCCTCTGGATCTTAAAATCGTTTTTAATATCTAAAGAAACAATATTAGTATCTAACAAATAACTCATGAAATTACCTATTTTCGTTTAATTGCTTCATCAAAAATTGCCATTTGTTCAGGTGTGAACTCTTCTCCAATTTTGGATAAAATTTCTGACGACATGACAAAACTGCAATTTTCTTTTAACTTGTCGTCAGACATATTATTAAATCTCTCCAGTGTTAAATTCTCTTGAACAATTTTAAGTATATGTTTGACTGTTTCTACATAATTAAGATCCTCTTTGAATATAGGGTCTTCTTCCATTAACATAGATACTACTCGTTCAATTCTGTTAATGATTGATTCTGGTTTAATATCTGTTGATAACATCATAGACCTCTCATTTTAACTATCTTGTAATTGTATCATATAATTATCATTATTCAGTTATTATCAACTCGATTTTAAAATCCTGTTAATTCTGATTGAAAAATAAATCTTTAGAGAACAATATAGGTTTATTTAGTGAAACATCATGAATCAACATCTTTAAATCAACTTGCTGAAATTGAGGAATTTTTAATTTTCCGCCAGACTTGGCACAATTCCTGGTAGAATACATATTCCGGTCTGTATTTCTTCAACATCATGGGCAGCACTTTTGGTCATCTTTTCCGTATCACTACTTTTGGCGAATCTCACGGCGGCGGTGTGGGAGTTATTATTGATGGTTGTCCCCCACAACTGGAAATTTCCGCCGAAGAAATTCAATTTGAGTTAGATAGAAGACGGCCAGGACAAAGTAAAATTACCACTCCTCGCAAAGAAGCAGACACCTGTGAGATATTATCTGGGGTGTTTGAGGGAAAAACTTTGGGAACACCAATTGCCATTTTGGTTAGAAATAAAAATACCCGTCCTGAAGATTATGATGAAATGGCGCAAAAATACCGCCCCTCTCACGCAGATGCTACCTATGATGCTAAGTATGGTTTGAGAAATTGGCAAGGTGGTGGCAGGTCGTCAGCCCGTGAGACAATAGGTAGAGTAGCAGCAGGTGCGATCGCTAAAAAGATTTTACATCAAGTTGCCAATGTTGAAGTTATTGCTTATGTTAAGCGCATTCAGAATTTAGAAGGCGTAGTTGATACCAATACCGTTACTTTAGCAGATGTAGAAAGCAATATCGTCCGTTGTCCAGATGGCGAAATTGCTAATACCATGATTTCATTAATAGAACAAACTGGAAGAGATGGTAATTCCATCGGTGGTGTCGTTGAATGTGTGGTGCGGAATGTTCCCAAGGGTTTAGGTGAACCAGTTTTTGATAAATTAGAAGCAGATTTAGCAAAAGCGGTCATGTCATTACCCGCAAGTAAAGGTTTTGAAATCGGTTCGGGTTTCGACGGAACTCTGTTAACAGGTTTTGAACATAACGACGAATTTTATATTGATGAAAATGGCGAAATTAGAACTGTAACTAACCGTTCTGGAGGAATACAAGGAGGAATTTCTAACGGTGAAAATATCATTATCCGAGTGGCTTTTAAACCAACAGCTACTATTAGAAAGGAACAAAGAACCGTAACGAAGGAAGGTGAAGAAACCCTTTTATCAGGAAAGGGAAGACATGATCCTTGTGTTTTACCTCGCGCTGTACCTATGGTTGATGCGATGGTGGCTTTGGTCTTATGTGATCATCTTTTACGTCATTATGGACAATGTAAGGTGTTGTAATGTAGCATAAATTATCATTGGGGTGTTTATCTGGAATACCTCTATTGACTGATGTAGCTATCATTAATCAAGACTAATTGCATCAATATATTCTATGACTACCATCAATACAGATCAAGACTACCAAAACAGCGTTAAACATTTTTCTGTTTTAAAAGACAAGTATCAAGCTACTAATTATGAAAATACTTCTCCTTTTAGTGTGCTGTATTTTATTCTCAGAAAAGTTGATATTGGTATTGAACTTGATGATTTAGAATATATTTGGTTAGAAAAAGAACAACTTTCAACAACTGCTCAATTTATTAAAAATGAACGGCAGTATCAAATCAAAGAAAGAGTAAATTTAGGAATTGAATTTACAAAACTAAAATCCAAATATAAATGTGATAACTATCATGTTTCTTGGACAACAACCCCCTTATATTTTATACTTTGTAAAATTGATGCAGGAGATTTTCTCACTGAAAAAGAATTTAATTGGTTAGTATCGCATGGTTTTAAAGCAACAACATCAATTGCTATTGAAAGTCAAAAAGTTATCAGCTTCAAATCTAAATACAAAGCCACAAAATATCAAGATTCTCATCCTGATAGTCCACTTTATCCTATACTCAAAAAAATAGATATCTCATAACGTTTAACTGAGTCAGAATATAAATGGTTAATCGAAAATCAACTATTAGAGACTTTGGAGTTTGTTAAACAACAAGAAGGAACAAGAAGAGAAGAATTTTCACAGTTAAAAGAAAAATATCAAGCCACTAAATATAAAAGTAATTCTTTATCAAGTCCATTATATCCAATTTTAAAAAAGTTGGAATTAGAACAAAAACTAATTGATACAGAAATCAATTGGTTAAAAGAAGAGGAACTTATTGAAACTATTACCATTGCAGAAGAAAAGGAAAAAACACGAGAATTTGCAGCTTTAAAGGTTAAATATCAAGCCACAGAATATGAAGATACATCTGCAAAATGTCATCTTTATAAAGTTCTGAAAATTATTGATTCAGGTAATTCTTTAGCGGAACAAGATGTTAATTTTTTGAAGAAACGTAAATTACTGCAAACATTGAAAATTGCTAATGATCAATATGCTAATCATCTCAAAGCGAAAATACAGATGAATAAATTGATTACTGATTCAGAAATTGAATGGTTGCAAAATAATGGACGTGAAGATATTATCACTTTTGCTCAAAATAAGTATTTTGCAGCACTAAAAAGAAAGTATGGATTGATAGATCCTACATTACCAATAGAACCATTTTACACAATTATGGTGAAACTGGAGAAAAAAGAGCGCCTAGATTCTTTATTAGTAGTTCAGCTTATGGAAAAAGATATGTTGTCTCGTGAAGGAAAGATTGCTATTGCATATTACAGACTAGAAGCTGAGTTTTATGAACAGGAATATAAACGAACTGGAAATAAATGGGATATTCCCACAGTCAGTAAATTTTGGCGCAAAGCAAATGAACCTGAACAGGCTTTAAAAATTACTAATCTCGACTTAAGTGAAATCAAAGATAGTAAGCTAAAATCAGCTATTTTAGTAACTAGAGGTGCAGCATTTAGAGATATTGATAATCTAAGTGATGCAGAAATTTGTGCGAAAAAAGCTATTGATTGTCAATCTGATAGTCATCAACCTTATACTTTAATGGGTGCTATCTGCTACGACAGATATGAATATCAAAAAGGTGATTATTGGTTTGAAAAAGCCATTAAGTTTGGGGCTAATAGTGAAGATATAGATGCTGAAATTAAGCAAGTAATCAGGAATGAAAAAAATGATGATCAACGACATGAAGCGGCAGAGTATCTCTTGAAAAAAGATTCATATCGTTATGCTTGGGCTAAAGCTTATCTAAAAAAACAGCAGGATAAAAAATAAAAGGTTTGAATTTGAATCATGTAGAGATATTTTCTTAAATGTCTCTACAATATGTTAAATTTGAATAGAAAACAGGAAAATTAAAAATCTCAACCTTTGCGCGTTCACGCAGTGTGCCGTAGGCATAACATAATTCACACTGCCATTAATACAAGTCCGAAAAAGTTAGAAAAATTCAATTATAAAGTATTGCAAAGTTATCTCAAAAAAGATTGCATTTAATATAGATATATGAAGAATATGATCAAGGAGATAATAACAGTATTAAAGTACAAATATCACCAATTAAAAGATTTAAAAAAGGGGCTATAGTGTTATGGCTATCTCCAAAATGTTTGCGAATATGGCTCAGTTTATATCTGAAGCCTTTATGCGGATTTTTACCCCTGCTCATGATTCTTATCCTGTGACTGGGGTACAGCCTTTTACAGGTAATAGACATAAAAAAGATAAAAAAGGTAAAGCAGCTTGGTAGATAAGATTTTTCTACATAATTAAAATAGGGACGAGGTAAAAATTCGGATACCACGTCCTTATTTTTAGTTGATAACCTGTTCTATCTACCTATTTCTTGTAGCATAGCTTGTATTCTTTGTGCGCCTTCTGTGTCATTTCCCCGCTGATATAAATCCAATGCTTTTTTGAGAACTTTGTTTGCTTGTGTCGTTTGTCGTCGTTGTTTAAACATAGAACCGATTAACTCATAGGTGCGAGGATTATTTTTATCTAAATTAATAGCTTGTTCATAAGCCCACAAAGCTGATTGATAATCACCCAAACTAACTTGAGAAACCCCTAATCCTAAATAAGCGTTAAAATTATTACGATTTATCTGGATAGCTCGACGGTAAGCCTCTTTTGCTCCCCTGTTATCGCTTGTACTACTTTTGATATAACCAACCGCATAGTAAAAATCACTATTATTAGGATTAATGGCAATAGCTCGACGATAAGCATCTAAGGCTGAAGAAAGATTGCCTTGTTGAGTATATAAGTAGCCGATAGTAGCATGAATTCTGTCATTTTTACGATCTAATTGTGCTGCTTGTTGATAAACTGCGATCGCTCCATTATAATCTTTAGAATCTACCAGTTTTTTCCCCTCTTCTATCAGATTTTTCAACTCTGCATTATCAGCTTGTACCACTAATACATCAGTTGTTGCTACTACAGGTTTGCTAGTAAATAAACATCCTAGTAAGATAGTAATTAATACGAATGATGTTTTTTTGTACATAGTAAATTTTCCTAGATTCTCTTCAACCGTTTTTATTCGGATATTAAAGCAAAAATATTTATCTTTGTAATCTATATTATTCAGATTTACATAATATAGTATTAATATTTTCTTAAATAACTTGACATCTTCGAGGATTATAACAATAAATTAATACTTTCGCCAATCGGTACTGATAAATTGCAGGTAAATGCAGTATCAAGCGAGTTTTATTCCTGGATTTTGGTATAATTGCCTAATTTATCTTCTCAATAAATGTATGCTTTTAACTACTACTGATGTGATTCAAGGGGCTGTAATTCAATCATACTTAGGTATTGTGACAGCAGAAGTGGTCTATGGTAGCAATTTCTTGCGAGATTTTTTAGCGAGTATTCGGGATATTGTTGGTGGGCGCACTGGTAGCTATGAGCGTCTCTTTGAAGAAGGACAACGGAAAGCAATGGAAGAATTAGAACAAAGAGCGCAACGCTTAGGGGCTGATGCTGTTATTGGTATTGCAGTTGATACAGGAACAATTAACGTTGATCAATCTGGGGTTTTATTAGTCATTACAGCCACAGGAACAGCCGTAAAAATTCGTTAATATTTTCCTGATTTTGTAATTTTCAAACAATTACTCATTCAGCCAATTTATAACTATAGAAAGAGTCAATAACTCTTTCTATTGATAGAGACTTGAAATTATAATTAGCGATTTAATATTAGATATAAGCTTAAATAATTCAAAATTCCAAGCAGTGTTGAAAAGAAAGAATTCCTTTCTTAGAGTTTTTTCTTGTGAAAATATACAATATATAAACGAGCAACTTTGTTGCAATAACAAGGGAGAAAAATAGCTATGGCATACGTAAATCGAGTAGGCGAAGAAATTGGTTCTTCTGAGTCCTTGTCAGCTAATAGAGTCACTGAATACCGAGACCGTGTCCGCTGGGGTCCAATAATTTCCGGTGTGTTAGTTGCTTTAGCAACTCAATTAATCTTGAGTTCCTTTTTTAGCGCCCTTGGAGCCGGAAGAATTGCCGAATCCTTAGAGCCAAGAAGCATTACCCCTACTACTATTAGTAATGTCGGAATTTGGTCAACTATTGCCTTATTACTGTCCTTGTTTATCGGTGCTTGGATAACAACCCGTGCTTGTGGACCCATGCACCGAGATACAGCCATACTCAACGGTGCAATTCTTTGGGCAACAACTATCGCACTTAGCTCTTTTCTCTTAGCTAATGGAGTTTTTGGAGTTTTTGGAGTAGCCGCTTATAATGCCACCCAAGTTATTAATCAATTACAGCAACAAGGAAATGTCGTCACGTCGAACATACCCATCTTGACTGCTGAACAAACTCGCAATATTGCTGCTGCAACTTCAAGAACTTTGTGGTGGTTTGTGTTTGGTTCTTTGTTAGGTTTACTTGCTTCTTTGGTGGGAGCAGTATCAGGTGCGCGTAGTGCCTCTAACTCTAATACATCTAGAACTAATAATTACAATTCCTGATTCAACAATTATTAAACATTAAAGACATTCCATTTTTAATATAGCGGTATGCACTTAAATGAGATACAGTGATTGAATTTCAGAATCTGTAGGGGTTTCCCCGCCCTAGATTGTATTGCATCCGAACGATAACCGCTATATACATCTGGTAGAAAAGATTATAGAGCCGAGAATCCCTACCCATGGAATGTCTCTACAAGGTTTCTAGGAAGCGCACATTTAATTTTCACCAGATGTCTAAGAGAACTCCACAAAAAAATGATCCAATGAGATCTTGCCCGTCCTTGTATTATTAGGGGACCAGATGCCCGCACTACAAGAAATTTTGGTATATTTTTTAAATTGGAAGTCTCTAATGTGTTGGTAGAATTTGTTGAAATTCTGCCGAATTCAGAGTTGCAAAATACAGTTCAATTTCTAGATCACAATAGCGATTACGAATTGATGAATAAGCTTGATTCAAATAATCTGTATGTACTTGCAACTCTCGTCCTGGATCTTTACTTAAATTAGCATCAATCATCATGGCATAAGCCCCACAATCTTGATGATCAATAATAATAACTTTGTTGATATGATGGAGTTTATAGGAGATATCTAACTGATCCCAAAATGCTTCAGCATCAGATTGGTGGGGAAATCCTGTTAAAGCTAATGAAGCACCTGCTAAAGCTGTTAAATCATACTTATCAATTAAATTTTTATTCCTTAAAAAAGACTGTTCTGCTGTTAAAAACCGAAAGTCAATACAACTGAGAACTAACGCTTTTGTTTGATGAACTTCGGCCTTAGCTGGTTGCGCTGATTGCAGGACAGTAAAGGCCACTATTCCGGGAAAGAAAGATTTCAGAAAATGACGACGACTAGAACAACAAAGACACTGATTGATATTTTTATTCATATTTGATTAGTCATTTAATTCCATCAATTCTTTTGATTTTAAATCAGTTGCGCCCGGTTGCAAACATCCGACAATCTGGGGAGAAATAGAACAAATAGCATCTGTGGTTGTTTCAAAACAATTTGATAAACCAATAGTTTCTAATAATCCTGAACGTTCTAGCAGTTGTTTAACTTCTGGTTGTAAACCTGTGAGAATTAAACGGCAATTATGGCGTTCTAAGTCTTGGTAAATATCCTCTAACGCTACTAAACCAGTGGTATCCATATTTGGCACAAACCGCAACCGCAGAATTAAATATTTTACTTCTGGTTCATCTCGAATAAAGGTAGCAAATCTCTCCGCAGCTCCAAAAAATACCGGACCATCTACTCGATAAACAGCAATTTCTTTCCCTAATTCTAGCGAAGTTCCGGGGGGGAATACTTCGGTTTCGGGAATCTTCACCAAACTCAAATCACTCATGCGTTTGATAAACAAAGCACCAGCAGCAATTAATCCTACTTCCACAGCGAGAACTAAGTCAAATAAGATTGTTACCAACCAAGTCAGAATCATCACCGCAAAGTCAGAATAGGTAGCCCGCATTAATAAACCAATGGCTTCCCATTCAATCATTCGCACACTAACTACCATAAGGATTCCCGCTAATGCCGCTAGGGGAATCTGTGCCGCTAGGGGTGCTAAAGTTAGCACAATCATGGCTAATGCAGCACCGTGAATTACTCCAGATAGTCGGGTTTTTCCACCAGAACGGACATTAACAGCAGTTCGCGCAATTGCCCCTGTGGCGGGAATACCACCAAAAAATGGGACAATGATATTTGCTAACCCTTGACCAATTAATTCGCGATCGCTATTATGTTTCTCACTGACCGTCATCCCATCAGCCACAACCGCTGATAATAAAGATTCAATACTTCCCAATGCGGCTAAAGCCAAAGCCGGATTAATTAATTCTCGAATCACACTAAAATCATTCCAATGGGGAATCCCTTGGGGCATAGGTAAAGATTGCGGAATCGCCCCAATTGTGGGAACATTCAGATGGAAATAAGTAGCTATTCCTGTTGCTAACACCAACCCCACCAAAGAACCGGGTATGGTATTATTAATTTTTGGCCACAAAACTGTAGTTACAATTACCACAATTGCCAGTCCCACTGCTGCCCAATTTAGAGATTCTACATGAGTTAAACTTTGCCAAACTCCCGGCAAAAAATGTTCACTTCGGGGTAATTTTAAACCAAAGAAATTATTTAATTGACCACAAAAAATAATAACAGCAATCCCATTAGTAAAACCTGCCGTTACTGGGTAGGGAATAAACTTCACTAGCTGTCCAAGTTTGGCTACACCCAAAGCAATTTGGATAATACCAGCCATTACTCCAGCAATCCAAACTTTCTCAATCCCGTATTTAGCAACAATTCCCACCAAAACCACGGCCATTGCCCCCGTTGGTCCGGTAATCTGGACTGGAGAACCGCCAAAAATGGCCGCTACAATTCCCGCGACAATAGCGGTATAGAGTCCGGCTTTTGGTTCAACTCCACTGGCTACAGCAAAAGCTAAAGCCAAAGGCAATGCTACTACTGCTGCTGTTAATCCTCCCGTTAAATCGCCACGGAAACTACTCAACCAATGACCTAGACGCGAAAGCTTTGATTCTTGCAGGGTATCAGAGATTGCCATATTATTATTTTCAACTCCTATCCACAATTTGCAATTATTCTACTACCAATTGTATAAAGATGATTATTCCTTAGTATAGATTTGGTAATAGTTAATATTTTAATATCATCCCATCCACACAAATGTAACTAAACTTCAACTAAAAAACATCAGCTTGTAGTTATATAATCTTAATTAAATCTACCACTTTAGAAATGCTTCCTCAATCCCTCTCTCTCTCCTAATTTTGGCATCAATTTCAAACCAGGTAATAATTTGCTTTGTCGTCAATTCCTCAATAGAAACATTATATTCCTGAGCAATGTGTTGTAAAATCCGCAAAGAAGAAATTGTCAATCTACTTAAAAATTTTTCAGGAGAAGACAACAAAGCCGCGTCAACTTGGGCTGATTCTTCAGAAGATAAAAATTGGGTTGATGATTGATTAGGGGCGATATCCATAAAAATTCAAAGTTCTGTTTAATTGCCTTTCTACCATTAAATCATATTATTGTAATCCCTGAGCAATAAAGGCTGACCAATAACGGGGATGTGCAAAGGAAAATTCTCCTTTTAATTTTTGGATATGATTATATTTAAGCTTAGAGGGTGTTTGAAAAGTTTTTAATGTATAAACAAACCCCTCTTGTAAACCTCTCCCCGAAGCGGGGAGAGGCTTTGAAAACCCCCTTCCCAGCCTTCGGCACGCTGCGCTAACGTAGGGAAGGGGGGCAGGGGGGTTAGGTTTTTGGAGATTATCGGTAAACAGAATGGGTAAGCTGATCATATTCGAGATTGGAGAAGGTAGTTTTGAAACAGGATTTCCTGTTAAAATCAGAATTGGGGAAGACGGTAAACCCCATTTCGCAGAAATTTCTGGCAGGTTCCCCCCAGATTTAGAAATTCCTCGAACCTATTATGAATGGCAATCAGCTTATTATAAATTGCCTGGTAATTGGTTAATTACTGTTCCCCAAACCCAAATAACTAACGTATCTACCACAGAAGTTTGTCATATTGCTGCTCAAAAATTCCAATCTAGGTTTAATAATTGGTTAAATCAACCATCTGTGAGAAAATTAGAACGGCAATTTTTACAAAAAATTGGTGAATGGCATAATGTTCGTTTTATTTTACAAACACAAGATTCACTACTAAGAAGACTGCCCTGGCATTTGTGGGAAATATTTCAAATAAGTCATATTCAACCAGAGGTTGTGATTAGTTCAGAGTATGAACCATCAAAAATTCAATTAAAAAGTCCGGTGAAAATTCTGGCTATTTTTGGAAATAGTCAAGGAATAGATATTCAACCAGATTTACAAGCATTGACGGCAAAATTACCAGGTGCAATTATTGAACCTTTGCTGCAACCATCACGTCAAGAAATTGTTAAAAAATTATGGAATCAACCTTGGGATATTTTATTTTTTGCTGGACATAGTTCTAGTGAAAAAGATGGTAATTGGGGAGAAATTCAAATTAATGAAACTGAAATTTTATCACTTTTACAGCTACGGCATAGTTTAGGATATGCTGTTAAAAAAGGATTGAAATTAGCTATTTTTAATTCTTGTGATGGTTTAGGACTAGCGCGTAATTTAGCTGATTTACGCATACCTTATACAATTGTTATGAGAGAACCTATTCCTGATATTGTCGCTCAACATTTTCTAGAATATTTTCTCACAGTTTTTGCATCTGGAGAATCTTTATATACATCTGTACAACAAGCCCGTGTGCGGTTACAGGAAGAATTAGAAAGTCAATATCCTTGTGCTTCTTGGATACCTGTAATTTTTCAAAATCCAGCCGCACCATTACTCAAATATCCCCAACCTCGCAATTTCCAAAAGATAGGTTTACAGTCAGTTATAGCTACGATGTTATTAGGAATTTTTGGGACTATTGTATGGCTAAGTTTCCAAGAAATAAAATTGCAAAATCGGTTTAGTTATGGTGAAAAAATATTATTTAATTCTCCAACTAATTTAGATAAAGAAGCAGCTATAAAAGCATTTTGGTGGAAAAATTACCATCAAGCCATTAAAAAATTCACTAAATATTTACAAGAATATCCCAATGATCCAGAAGCAAGCATATATTTAGAAAATGCCAAGATTGGTAATAAAAAAGTTATCAAAATTGGTGTAGCTGTACCGATAGGAAGCACTCCTCCCGTAGCACAAGAAATTCTGCGAGGGGTTGCACAAGCTCAACAAGAGATTAATCATGATAGTGGTGTAAATGGTAGGTTTTTACAAATCCAAATTGCTAATGATGATAATCACCCAGAAATAGCTCAAGAAATTGCTAAAAGATTTGTTGAAAGTGCGGATATTCTAGCTGTAATTGGTCATAATAGTAGTGATGCAAGTATACCCGCTTCTAATATATATCAAGCTGGAAAGTTGGTGATGATTTCTCCAACTAGTACCTCTATGATATTAACAGCTAAGACAGGTAATCCGGATGATAATTATATTTATAGAACTGTCGTTAGTTCTGAGGTTATTGCCGAAGCTTTGGCTGAATATGCTGAAAATAATCAAAAAAGCAAGATAGTGATTTGTAATGATTTTCAAGCAACAGATCAATCTTTCTACCAGACTTTTATTAATGCTATTAATAAGAAAAAATTAGCGCTAATAAGTGATATTGGTTGTGATTTTGCGGTTGGTAAATTCCAACCTGAGCAAATTATTCAAAGTGCAATTAAAGAAAATGTTAATACTATTATGATGAGTCCTCACGTTGATAAAATTCATCAAGCTATCAAACTAGCTGAAAGTAATCAAGGTAAGTTACTTTTATTAGGAAATCCCAGTTTACAAACAGAAGAAACTCTAGCTGCTCGTAATACAGTTAATGGGATGATCATGGCAGTTCCTTGGCAAATTGGTATTGTAGATAATCAAGAATTTGTAAAAAATGCTAATCGTCTTTGGGGTAAAAAAAAGTTAATTACTTGGCGTACAGCTATGGCTTTTGATGCTACTAAAACAGTAGTTAATGCTGTACAAAAAAAGGGGAGTACGAGAACAGATATTCAACAAGCTTTAAGTAGTAATAAGTTTTCTTTTTTAGGTGTAACAGGAACAATTAAGTTTTCACAATGGGGCGATCGCATCGGTAATGCTGTGTTAGTTCAAATACAACCAGATCCCCAAGCCCCCACAGGTTATAATTTTATGGAAAAATAGTATACAATAATTCAGTATAATAGTGTAAAAATATTGTGGGGTGGGCATCTTACCCACCATTGTCCACCAATTATAAAATGTTCTGTAAAAGTAAGTTGTAATTATTTGACTAATGACTCAACAAAACCGCATTGGCATTATTTTAGGAACTCGTCCCGAAGCCATTAAACTAGCTCCAGTAATTCAGGTTTTTCAAAATTCTCCAGATTTTGAATTGCAAGTAATTCTCACAGGACAACATCGAGAAATGGTTGAACAAGTAATGAATTTGTTCAAACTTAAAGCCGATTGGAATTTAGAGATTATGCAGCGTCAACAATCTCTGAGTGATATTACTTGTCGAAGTTTACAAGGTTTAGAAGCATTATTTCAAGCGCAAAAGTTAGATTTTGTAATTGTTCAAGGAGATACAACAACAGCCTTTGCAGCAACCTTAGCAGCATTTTATCAGCAAATTCCTGTTGGTCATGTGGAAGCAGGTTTAAGAACTGATGATTTATTTAATCCCTTTCCAGAAGAAGCTAATAGAAGATTAATTTCCCAACTCACACAATTACATTTTGCTCCTACTACCTTGGCTGTAGAAAACTTACAACGTTCTGGAGTGTTAGGAGAAATTCATCTCACAGGTAATACAGTTATTGATGCTTTATTAAATGTGGCTGAAAAAAAACCAGCTTGTGATATACCTGGTTTAGATTGGCATCAATATAGGACAATATTGGCAACAGTTCACCGTCGGGAAAATTGGGGAGAACCTCTGCAAGATATCGCTCAAAGTTTCTTACAAATTTTAGAGCAATTTCCTGATACGGCCTTATTACTGCCATTACATAAAAATCCCACAGTTAGAGAACCATTACAAGAGTTGTTAGGGAATAATCCGCGCATTTTCTTAACAGAACCCTTGGATTATGCTGAATTAGTGGGGGCTATCGAGCGATCGCATTTAATCCTCACAGATTCTGGTGGTTTACAAGAAGAAGCCCCCAGCCTTGGTAAACCAGTGTTAGTTCTCAGAGATACCACAGAAAGACCCGAAGCAGTCACCGCCGGTACAGCCAAACTAGTAGGAACACAAACCACAAATATTGTCACAGCCGCTAGTGAACTACTCAGCAACCCCGCCGCTTACACTAAAATGGCCACCGCCATTAATCCCTTTGGCGATGGCCATGCAGCAGAACGCATCCTACAACTGGTCAAAAATTACTTAGGTTAAAAATTACAAATCTTGTAGGGCAGGCATCTCTTGTGGGGTGGGCATCTGGTTCCCCCATCTGTTTAAATACCTAAAGCTCTCCGAGTTTGATAACCAACAACGCCATCTACACGTAGTCCGTTACGTCTTTGGAAGTGACGAATTGAGTTAATGGTTCGTGAGCCGTAAACACCATCAACTCTAATACCTAAAGCTCTTTGGATTTCTCTGACTCGTTCACCTCTTGAGCCGTATCCTACTTTTACCCTACCACCAACACCGTATCCAGAACGATATCTGTGGTGAGAACGACCAGGAGTGTTACCAATCCATCTTTCAGCAGCATAGTATCCTCGGTAACGTCCCGAAGAAATTCTGGCAAATCCATTTCTCACACTACCAGTTTCACCAACGTATGAACCATTGCGGACACAAGCTACAGATGAATTTTCAGTGCTAGGTCCTGTGCGAAGATAAAGACAACTTCCATTAGTGCGGACATATTCTGCGGAAGCAAACTGCATTTGAGCAACTGTAGCTAGTAATATAGTCACGCCAGTCAAGGTTAACCATGCAGAAGATTTAAAAATTTTCCGCCAATTAAATGACGATTTAGAAAAATCTAATGCAAAAATTTCATTTGGTAGTTCATCTTCTATATACATATATGAATAAGCCAAATATTCCATAATCACCTGCTCCTTTATATGAATTTTTGCGATACTTTTGTCTAGTTCTGATCTTCATTGATTTTATACTTATTCAGGATAATATGTTGGCTACTATATTCCGCCATTTGAACTGTCACATCAGGTATTTGTAATGAAATCATCAATTACTCATGATGGTGAGTAGTTTTATTTCCCTAAACCATGAGAAGTGAGAAAACTATCAGCCCGAATTGGACTACCATTGCGCCAAATTTCTATTTTTTCTGGACTGATTAAGTAGGAAAAAGTACCGTTATCTGCCTGATATTTGTTATTATCAACTTTCCAAGCTAGAAGTTTTAAAATTTGATTTGGTTCTTGTTTCAATTTCCCCAAATAAAATAACTGACCATTTTCTTCACAAACTTTGATACTGACTGTTGCTGTCTCTCCTGTCATAATTATAGTCCCCTTGCAATCAGTATTATTACTTATAGGTAAAACTTGTTTTGGAGTTGGGATAACTGGTTGATTTACTGGTGTTTTCGCAATGATGGCGGACTGTAATAAACTAATAGGATTAATAGCTAAACGACCATCTGCATAAAATTCAAAATGCAAATGAGGGGCGGTGCTATTGCCTGTTGAACCCATTTCGGCAATAATTTGACCTTGTTTGACCTGTTGACCTTTACTGACTAATAAACGGCTATTGTGTCCGTAAACCGTCACATTGCCATTAAAATGTTTAATTTCAATAAAATTGCCTAATCCCCAATCATCCCAACCAGCTTTCACGACTGTACCAGCAGCAGCAGCCAAAATTGGAGTCCCTTTTGCACCAGCAATATCAATTCCCTCATGTTTATACTTAATGAAACCTTGAGAAAGTACCCCTTGAGCAGGCCAAATTAAGTTAGTCGTAGCTGGGGGGTTAATTAGAGAAACTGTCTGAGTTAAAGCTGGGGAAACTATATTTAACACTAAAGAGCAGGACATGACAGCCATCAAAGCGTAATTACAAAAGCGGTAGATATTAACTTTTTTCATCAGTTTCTAGCCTAATAATTGCTATAGCAGCGAAAAGGAAGTCAAAGCCGACTACTGTAAATAGAGAAATGCTATAGTTAATTGCTATTTCAGTCTCAAATGTGTCACATCAGGACAATTAGCTGGTTAAATTTACAACTCGTGTAAATTTACTATTTCCCAAACCTCTTTTCTTGTCATTAGGATAATTTTCAACGCTAACTAAACCTGATTAAGCTGAAACAATCAGATTTTCTAAAAAACCTATTTCTAATTCTGATGCAGGTTTACCACCACCACCTTCTATTAATTTTAAATATTTTCGCAATAGTTGCTGCATATTGGGAGTCCGATATTGGGGACTAATTTGTAATAAAGCATTTTCCCAATGAGTCTTTGTGGGTAAGTGGCCATATTCAGCTAAATAAATAGCTTCTCTGACTAATTTATCTAATTCTGCACCTGAATAACCTGCTGTTTTCTCAACAAGATGTTCTAATATAGAAGATGGAGTTGGTGGTAATTTATAAGCGGTAGTGCGTTTTTGTAGAATTTGATATCTTTCTTCAGTATTAGGAGGCATAACTATAAAGATTTCATCAAAACGACCAGCACGAAACAATTCCGGGGGTAATTTTTCTCTATCATTAGAAGTGGCGATGAAAAAAATCGGATATTCGTGATCATTTAACCAGGATAAAAATGTCCCAAACTGTCTGGTACTAACTCCTGAACTATCACCTCCCACACCTGCAAAAGCCTTTTCGATTTCATCCATAAATAGGATATTTGGGGCTGAGGCTTCGATGGCTCTGAGGGCTTGAAAAGTATTACTTTCGGATTCTCCTACCCAGCGAGATTGTAACCGAGCAATTTCAAAATTAATCTGGGGTACGTGCCATTCTTGGGCGATCGCTCTGGCAATAAAAGTTTTTCCACAACCAGGGAAACCTTCGAGTAAAATAGCCCGAGGACGTAATTCTGGTTGGCCATCTTGAGCAAACCAACACTCACGACTATATATCCATTCTTTAACTTTAGTTAATCCTCCCACATCTCTCAAACCTTGACCAGAGGGAGCATAATATTCTAAAACTCCAGTTTTTCTAAGTTCCTGTTTTTTGGCTTCTAATAATAACTGTCCAGCCGCTTCTGGATCTGTCCACAAATTCCGAGATGTTGATAATTTAGCAGCTTGAATTGCCGCTTGTAAAGGCATTCCTTGAGCTTGTTCTGCTAATCTCCCAGCATCTGCTTCTGTTAACCCATATTTTTCTACAGCCACACTAAAAACATCTTCATAAAGTTCTGCTTCCACAGGTAAAGGTAAATCTATAATATGTACCATATTTCGCAAAATAGTCGGAATAGTCCAATCTGAACCAATCATAATTAAAGACATTCTTACCGAAGGTCTTTTCTGGTCTATTAGTAATATTAATTCTTTCAATTTTCGAGCTATTAAATGATCATCAGGACGCAATAAAACAGACCAATCTGGCAATAAAAAAGTATGTTGTCTTTGCAGATTTTTACTAACTTGATCTTGTAAACGATGTTGGAGAATATCTAAAGATTGTAAAATTGGATTACCATTTATATCAATAGCATTACCCAATCTTTGCCATTGTGCTTGATTTGCAGAACCAGCAGTTTCTAATCTTTGTTTAAAACCGTCTGTACTATTCCATTGTGCTAATTCTCCATCTTGAATATCTGCATTATTCAAAATTGCTAAATGAGCATCTATTATACAACGAATAGCGCGATTTTCTTCTGATGATCTCAAAAAAATTAACGGATAACGAGATTTTAATAAATCCTGTAATTCTTGCTGACATTTATCATAAGGTAATTCCGGCTTCATATTTTTTAACGTCCTTAAAAATCAGCTTTGTTAGTATTAGTCCGAATATCTGCAACTATTTCCGTTGTTTTTTCTGTATTAATATTAGGAGAATTTTCAACTTTATTGGTAGAGCTATTTACAGTTTTTATTTCGGAAGTTGGAGTTACTACTGGACGGAGAGGTTTTTTAGCAGGAGCAACAATAGGATTATTTAAATTATTAACAGAAACAGGATTATTAATGGGAATTACAGGTTGAATAGGAATAGAAGCATCAAGAGGCAAATCTAAAGTTACAATAGTACGATGACGACCGACTTTAATATCCGCAATCCAATTAGAAATTATCGCAGTTAAATTTTCGGAAGTTAACATTCTAGCTGATTGTTGTTCAATAGTTTGACTAATCAGAGAACGATGATTCTCTTGACGAAAATAATCTTCAGGATAACTTTCATATAATGTACTCAAACTAATAGAATAACTAATTTCCTTATTTCCTGCTTGTGGTATTCTGACAATTAGAGTATATTCAGACATCATGAAAACACTATTATTAATTATGGATTTTGTATGACGAGAGAAGCCCATGACCAATTTGCAAAAGAATATCTAGAGGAATTATTAAAACCTTTAGGTCAAGTAGATATTGGTAAAGACGTAAAAAGCGAAGTTAGAGAAATAGATATTTGGTTTATTCCCAATCCATCAAAACCTGTAACTTCTGATTTAGGATTATTAGCAAAAATGGCAGTTACAAGCTGTCTATTTGAACCTTTTCGTAATCCTCCCAATGAAATGACAATTAGAAGTTGTATGTCAAAATTATACAGCCTTCATGAAGAATTATTTCGACAAGCAAAAAGAGAAAATCGGCGACTAATGGAAACCGAGTTCCCTGTTTTATGGATTTTAACACCAACCTGCTCAAAAAATAAACTAGATGGATTTAGAGCTACACTCAAAGATAATTGGGAAACAGGAGTTTATTTTCTAGGAGAATCGCATAAAACCGCAATTGTAGCAATTAACCAATTACCCAAAAATCAGGATACACTATGGTTAAGGGTGTTAGGTAATGGGGAAACCCAAAAACAAGCAGTACAAGAACTGATCACAGTTTCCACGCAAAACCAGCGTAATTATCTACTGGAAATTTTAGCATCTTGGCGTAAAAATATAGAGATTAACACTAATATCAACGATGAAGATAGGGAGTTGATTATGACTTTATCACCAGCATATCTCAAACAACGCGAGGAATGGCGACAAGAGGGACTGCAAACGGGACTGCAAACGGGACTGCAAACGGGATTGCAAACGGGAAGACAAGAAGAATTACGGTTAATAGTAGGAAGTTTACTAACAGCACGTTTTGGTAATTTAGATGAGAAATTATCTGCTGTTGTTACTCCTATTATGGAACTTTCTCTCACAGAAAGAACTGATTTATTACTCAATTTATCTCAGTTGTCTCGTGAGGAATTATTAGCCAAATTCCCCATTAATTAACCCGTTTTCGTAGGTTGGGTTAAGCAAAGCGCAACCCAACTTAACAACCAACCTCTCACATCCTTCAGATCCCCGACTTCTCTAAGAAGTCGGGGATCTTCTCTTTTCTCTTTATTTGATTAAAGCTAAATCCATCGGTCAGCTTCTGTTTTAAGTTGTTGACTCCAACGTTTAAACCAGAGTATAGCACCTCCTGAAATACCTAAAGTTAATATTAATATAAGTAACCTATCTGGGATCAAAGGTAATTTATAAAAAGATATATTTGGCATTCTTATTTTAACAGGTTCAGCATTAATATTTAGTTCTCGATTAGAGGAATTAACACTAACTTGCACTTGATATTCTTCTGCTGGTGCTGCATTTGGTTGAATATATTGCAATTCATATTCTCGTAATGCTTTAAAAAAGGTTTCTAAACTATTGACGGCTTCATTTGCATCTTGCGGAAATTTACTAATACCCCCGGTTAATTCAGCAATTTGTTTTAATCTTGGTTGATCAACAATATAGTTGAATATGTCCCCAGAGGGAAGTTTACACGATTGAATTAAATCAACTGCTTCTTTTTTCTCTAACCAACTATTAGGAATATTGCAATTAGTAGCACGATTTCTTAACTGTTTTAAAGACTCTCCATAACCTAAAGTGTAAACTCTGACTGTCGGATATTTTTTAAAGACTTTTTCTAAATTAGCAAATTGTTGATCTTCTGTTTTCCGTTTACTGTTGTGATAACCATCAGATAATAACATTACCGCTAATTTAGGCGGAATTTGTGGTTCATCTTTTCTCAAGTCATTGCTACTATTTGCTTGTCTTGTCAATTCTTCGGAGTTATCACCTAAATATTTGACTGCTTCTTTCAAAGGATTATATAAATTAGTGCCAGCGTTAGTGGGAGAAGATGCTAAGTCTGCTACTCTTTTATCTAAATCTGGTGAATCTGCTGGTAGGAAATTTTTAGCAATAATTTCTTGGTTAACCTCATAATTATCTTTAGCAATCTGTGATTCTCCAAAGGGTACTAAAGAAATATGTACAGGTAAATTTTTCTCGCGGACTAATTTAATAAATCCTTTAATAGCCAGAATAGCGCCATCTATTTTTTTGACTCCACTAGCATCTTTTTTTCTCATGCTTCCACTCATATCTAAAAGAATGACGACATAAGCAGGATCTGATGTTAATTGTTCTCCCGGTGGAATTAATCTAAATTTTGTCACTTCTGCAAAGTTGAGATTAATAGGAGTATCTTGACTTTTGGCGATAATTCTCGCCGTTTGTAATTTGAATTCAGATTTTTGTAATCCCTCAATAGGAATATTGTTATCATTAACAACTTTAACTTTTAAGGTGACAATATCAGCATCAGTAGGACGGGGAGATACTTCAATTTTGGAATTAGCAAAAACTGGTAATGGTAAAAAGCCTAGTAAAAGAGTAACAATTCCTAATTTAAGCTTGGGGGTCAAGTAAGCGATTATAGAAAATGAATCTGTAGAATTTTTCTTCATTATTTTCATGATAAAGTGTCAAAATTTGATTATGTTTGAGGGTGGTAGTTTTATTTTCTGGTAAAAATCTTTGTTGGATTTTTACAGATTCTTCTGCTAAACAACGAATAATTACATTATCGGAATTTACCTGTAAAGAAGCACATTCTTCTGGTAAATGAGGGATATAAATATCTGCTGTATCACCAGAACCAATGATTATGAGTTTATTAGTTTTTTCTGGTAATTGAATAGATACTCCTTCCTCAATATGTTTGTAATCATTATCAGGAATATATTTGAGCGATTGATTATTTAATGTTGGTCGCAGTATTTGTGTAGGAGTATTACTATCAACTTGTAATTGAGTAGTTGCTGAAGATTTTCTAGTGCGTTTTTTTGTGGCTTCAAATCCTGTACCTGCTCTCAATGCTACTTGATAACTGGGTTTGGCTGCAAAGCATAAAGATAAACCTAATAAACCACCAAATAAGAAGAAACCAAAGGGTTCTTGATATTGACCTAATGCTGTATTTACACTTTCGCAAAAACTAGCTGCTAATAGTCCTGAACCAGCACCAAAACCTGTACTTTGAAGAATACGTTGTTTGACTCTATCTGCTGTTCCTTCAATACTTCGCCAACTCCAACTAATACTTTCAGCTAAACCAGCAAATGCACCAATGATGATCCAAGAAATGATTCTGACTGAACCACCTGACCAGTTACTTGCTAGTAGCATCCAGTTAAAAATACCCAGAACTAAACCTATTAATGCACCGACAATAAACACTTTTTTAAAAAATGTCCGAGTCAGGAATCGCCAATTAGCTTTATAGCGAGTAGGGTTACTGATGAAAGTTTCTGCTATGATCATGCCACTTGTAATACAGGGAGTGACAATTATTAATAAGATTATGTAGGGAGGAATGCTAAATTCTTTAGGTACAAATAGCATGAAAAAGCCGCCTATTTCTTGCCATAATATTTGACTGATACTCCAGCCTATTAGGGCGGAAACTATGCCGCACAAGGCGTAAAAACTGGCTCTAATTTGGAGGTTGTTCATAAGTTGTATATAAGAGTAAATATTTATATTCAAGGAGTTTGTTTGGAGTTATTAACTGATGATCTTTTTGCTTATCGAGACTTCTGTATTATATCTTTTATACAGTCACCTTTTTTGTTATCGTCACCTTGATCTGAATTAGAATAAGAATTTTGACAATTAAATATTTTATCTTTCCTTTTCTTAAATTCTTGTTCATTTTCACTATTTAGATAGTATTTTATTAAGTTTCCAGTAATTTGATTGTCAGGTGAAGATAACACATATTGAGTCTTTAATTCTTCCTCTAATTTTGATTTATCAGATTCATTTTTAGTGCAATCTTTAAATGCTTGAAAATTAGTTAGTGCATCTTCTGGACAGTTAATATTATTTGAAGGAGAACTATTAGGATTGGGAGAAGTATTTCTATTTGTACCTGGAACATTATTTTGGTTTTGGCTCTTTCTTATATCTTGTCCAGCTAACTGAGTTTGATCATTTTCACCAAAAAGATTTATAAATTTTGGAATTCCATCTATTTCCCATACTATTGAGACAAATACACATATATAGAAGATTGCTAAAGAACTTCCAATAATACGATTGGACTGTTTAAAACGATGACTTCTTCTGTTAAAAAAATTATCTATCGTAAGGTGAATAACTATTACACTTAGAATAAAATATATGATGCTAACAAATAATAACAATATTTGAGGAGTAAGAATAAAACTTTTCCAAAGTTTTAACAAAATAGAACCTGCTAAAAAAATCACAAATAAAATAAAAGCCTGTCTGTTATCTTCATTTTGGATTGGGTTATGTTGAATTGGGTTATATTGAGTTGGTTGATATGGACTTGGATTATCTGGAATTGGGTTATCTTTAGGTTTCTTACTTCTAGCTTCATTTTCTTTAGGTTCATTATTTTGAGGTTCATTACTTCTAGATTCATCCTCTTTATGTTTATTATCTTGAATTTCATTATCTTTCGGTTCATGATTATTCTTAGAATGGGAATCAGTCTTTTGAGATTTTATATCATAATAAATTTTTCTAAGTATTTTAGGATCTATTGAATCCCGTATATTTGGTGGAATATTTCCATATTTATCACCAATATAATAAAAAGTTCCAGCTAAAGAATAGTAATTTATCTTAATAAAAGTAGATGCTAATTTTTTATATTGTTTTCTTTTTTCTAAAGTAATATTTTTCGATTCTTGTAAAAGAGTTAAAATTTCTTGACAAAAATTCTCCATAGATTCTTCAATTATTGTTTTCTCTTCAGAGAAAATTCTTTTTTTAATCAATTCAGCATAAGTTAAAAAATAGTAAGACCACACATTTTGTGATTGTGTTAATAAAAATTCAATTTTATTATTTCCCTTTTCAGTTGACATTAACTGATTGAGTAAATATGAAATTCCTGTATATATAGAAGAAATAAGTCTTTGATTTACCAGAGGATCTTCATACTCGAAACTAGCCTCTAACAAAACTCTTTGAAATTCTAAAATACGAGGGGATGTTTTTTTAGTATCAATTTCCAATGATTGCACCATTTTTAATAGCCAATTCTCAGATAATTTATTATTGGGTGCAACTAAATATATTAATTGTGGATAAATATCATAAGGAGAAGATGCGGTTACTCTCGTTTTATCTATACAATTAGTCCAATCTGCATCTGCATAATCTCTTAAATATTCAAATAATTCTTGTGTTTTTTTAGCATCTAATCCATTTTGATTAAATGTATTTGCCAAACTAGATAAACATGATTTAATATTTTTCTCCACTGCTGGTGGTATTGAATTGGAAGTTTTGCTAGATAGAGGTGTGGGATTTTCTGTTTGTGCTTTATCAGGAGTTGGATTTTTTGCTAATGGAGGTAAATTACGTTTACGAGTATTACTGGGTATATCCTCTTGAGTAGCATAAAAGATAGATATAAAGCTATCTGGATGTGCTATTTTTTGAACATTCCAAGCCCAAGCATTAGGACTATTGGTATGATTAGCACGAAGACTCAAACCTAATGCCAGATAGTGTAGTTTTATGTAAGGAGGTAATCCTTGCCAATCATCTTTTGTAACTACACTTGTTTTAGGAATTTCCTTTAGATTGTTTACTGTTTTTCTAGTGTCTTCTAACCAAGTTGCTTGTAAATAGAAATTTATTTTTTCTTCCTCTCCTTGAGAGTATAACATTTGTGGTGGTGATGTTTCGACTAATTCAGCCATATTAAATTGAAACTGATTATCACGCCACCAATATATTAAAGTCCCAATACCATCAACATCTGGAGATGATTTTTCTAACCAAAAATATTGATACCCAATAGTAGGACGATCACCATCATCTAGTTGTCTATTTGCTACTGCTAAAACTGAATATTTATCATTTATTTCTCTGGCAATGAGAGCAAAATTATCCTGATCTGGTGGATAATTATCATTCAATTTAAAATAATCATCAATTACTGCTTCACGGATTTCTGGGGGAACTTCATGATTCCAACGAGTGATTTTATCAAAAGCATAACCACCGGATACGTAACATTTATATACTTCTGAATAACGGACGTTATCAAATCCTCTACAAAATTGGTAAATGGGAATACCTGACATAATTATTTTCTCCTAAATATCTCTTAATTGATTATCTTCCTTACCCGTTGCTAACCAATACAAAGGTGCAACTAAACCTAAAGGTCGCCATACTCCTGGTTTATCAATTACTCCATAAGTTCCCCCACTATCCCGATTCTTTTTCTTAAAGTTGGGTCTGGGTGGTGTTCCTTTTGTGCCAAAGGTAGAAGCAAAAAAGTAATTTGTAGAACATCCCCATAGGTTACTCCATTTCTTTAATGTAGTTTTAAGACTGGGAAATTTCAAGCCCATAAAAGTGTCTATATCTTCCTGAAAACCGGAAGCGGGAGGTTGTTCACATTTGGTGAATACTACTGCAATTCGATAGTTTTGTAATCCTCCATTATTAATAGTTAATCGCTCATTTAATTCTCTTTGCAAATTTTCTAAAGCTTGAGCATATTCTTGATCAGATGTCCTGGTAGCAGTGCTATCAATCAGTATTAATAAACCTGAAGCAGTGGCACAATCATCTAAATAATTAACTAAATGTGCGCTAGGATTGGCAAGATTTCGTAATTCTTTGATCAGTTCCCCGGAGTATTCTCGACAGGATACTCGCAATCTGATAGGTTGATTTCTTAAAGCTGGGAGAGGATGATTAATAAACTTAGCTTTTAAGGTAATTAGTAAGGAGTATGTCGGTAAATCTTCAGCTTCTCCACTCCCATAATCTGTACCTGCTAACTCTCTACCATCTTCTAAGATGTCCTGAGCCATATTAATTAATTCCCCGGCTTCGTCGTTATAGGGGTCAACAGCCAGAATAGGACTGTCTGTTTTAGCATTTGGCCAACGAGCTAGAGCCGCCATAAACGCTGTTTTTCCAGAACGACGGGGACCAATAACGCGAAAATCCTGGTTTCCGCCAATGTCACGGGGAAGATTAGAGGCGTTCGTCATGAAATACCCTCCCTGTGCTTAACCAATACAGTGGGGAAATTAATCCGAAGGGTTTCCAAGCATCAACGTCTCGTAAATGGGCAATAAACTCGGCAGAACTGCCATCATCGGGTATATAACGATTAGGACGGGGATCATGTTGTCCAGAGCTATCCCCCATCACACCGAAGGAAGAACAGGCAAAAAATCGTAATCTGGAAGGTGGTAATTTTTCTTTCAAAACGTTATAAGTTTCCTTTAAACGGACTCTAAATAAATCTTCTTCGGCATCTAAACGACAAGGCCAAAGTTCTCCCCGTTCACATTTACTGATAACTACGGCAACTCTCAATTTACTTAAAGTTTCATTTACATTAGCCTGTTCGGATAATTCTGTTAATAGCCTATTCAAAGCAGGTGCATAGAGTTTTGTATCATTACTTGCATCCCAATCTGTCAGCATAATCATCCAACTTTTGGCAGTTAACCAATCTTCTACATATTCTTGAAATTCAGATGCTCTGTGAGGGATAGCTGCACATTCAAATGTTTCTCCAGAGTAATCTTTAACGTTTAATCCTAATGTTATTCCTGGTGAATTTTTAGTAGTGGGAATTTGAATTTCAAAAGAAAAATATGGTTCATCACCATATTCAATATCTGTCCCCGCAAAAACTGTCCCCTTTTCTAAAATATTTTTAGCTGCCCCAATCAGGTCTTCAGCATCATCAGAGGTTGGTGTAATTTTCAAACCAGGAAATTGTTTTTTTAACTCATCTGGAAGCCGCAATAATGAAGCTAAATAAGTGGTTTTACCGGATTTACGAGAGCCAATGATTCTAATATCATTACCAATTGATTGTTGTTTTTTCAGAATTGTACTTTTATTTTTAGCAAGCATAAGATTTTTATGGGTTAACTATAAATAAGATAAGGAGCAAGATACAGCCAAGGTAATTCAAGTAATTCCTGATTTTCGGTAGTAGTAATAAAGAAGTTAGTCCGAGAACCAATTTCTGTTCCTTTGTATTTACGAATGACTTGATTTGCTACTCCGAAATATGACTCAACGACATGATCACTATAATCATACCAAGGGGCTGCACCGCCTCTATCTGGACGATATCTCCAGTCTTTTCCTTCTGCTTCCACATCACAAAATAAATCGGCTTTATGGAGGGCAATAATTATATGTTTGACTCGTTTGCAATTCTGTTGTAGAAAGTCGAACCAGTTCTGTAAACCATTCACCCATTGATCAGTAGTTGGTAATGTATCAATTGGTTGAAGATGATTAGCAGCCATATTTATCCGAGTGCTAGAAACTAGACTTTGGTGAGGAGGTAACATTAAAATTACGGCTTTGCTTTGCTTGACTTTATCTTCCATTCCTTGCCAAGCTGCTGGATAATCTTTTCGATATTGGGGATTACTCCAAAATTCTCCAGGGGTATCAATCCATAAAATATTTAGTTGTCTTGGTCCAGTTGCGGGTAAATCCACCTCCATGTTTAAGTTTTTGGTATTTAATTGATCTGTACCTGCTATTTCCTTTGTGCTGGGATTGTATAAATCACTGGCGAGTATATTACTGATTTTTACATATTTACCATTCTCAGCCAAGGCTCTCACCATGCTGGTTTTTCCGGTTTTGCGATCGCCTATCACCACAATACT
Organism: Dolichospermum sp. ST_sed8; assembly: GCA_028658405.1. GTDB lineage: Bacteria > Cyanobacteriota > Cyanobacteriia > Cyanobacteriales > Nostocaceae > Dolichospermum. Next base: position 39,032 of record JAKOGY010000006.1, read on the forward strand.
CATCTATATTTATACCCCACCCTGATCAAGTTGCTTATGTTCCACAGGAAACCCCGTATATGTTAATGTCTCTGAACCTAAAATCCACTCCTGACGCGGTATATTCACCAAATCAGCCTCAACAATCCGCCCAGATAAAAAATGCAGTTTTTGATTATTTGAACCCCTTAGCGGTTGATTACTAATTTGCTGTTCTATAAACAAGCTGTCCACCAATAAGTCTATATGATTTAGGAACTCTTGACTACCAGCAAGATTATCTAATTGTATTTGTTTTAACTGATACCCACTCCAGCAAACAACCGTCTTTTCCACAGACTGAACCCGACGTGCTAAATCTGCTAAAGCCACAGCTTGAGCAAAAGGTTCACCACCGGAAATGGAAATACCCGCTAAATCTGGTAATTGTTGGAATTTTTGCCACATTTCCTCTACAGTCACCACCTGATTTAACTTAAACTCTAAATAATCGGGATTTTGACAACCTAGACAGCGAAAAGGACAACCTTGCACCCAAATCACCATCCGAGTTCCCGGACCATTAGCACAAGAACGAGGCAGCCAAGCAGCTATATTTAGCAATAGCGGTTGTGTCATAATTTACCATCTTAAATTAAGAGCTTGAAACCCACGAAGGTGGGTTTTGCCTGTGTAGCCGCGATTTCTAATCGCCAATACTTTCGGAACGTCGTTCAGGTATTTTATTAAAATCAGACTCCATAGTTGTCTTTACGGAAATAATCCCCATATCCACATTCCGCCATTCTTGATCAACAGGTTCACCATTCCATCCTGTCCATTCCACCTGATAACCTTGCTGTTGGAACAGTTCAATCACATCAAAAGTCCGACTAGAACAGGAAGAATCACCCTCTTCATCATGAGGACCAGCTAAGTCAATTTGTTGACCATTAAACTGAATTCGCATTTGCGTATTTACTCCCTCATGGGTTTCAATATTAATAACTACATCACCATCATTAATTTCCGTAATCTTGGCAACATAACCAACTTCTTGCCAAGATGCTACTAAATTTTTCGCCGCAGTATAAACTTGCTCTGCTTGAGACTCATGGGTACTAATTTCTTGATGGAAAATTTCTATCTCTTCATCAGAAATACTCTGCCAACTATTACACATCCTATTAATTTTAGTTTGTAATTGTTGAGTAATATGATCAGGAAGACTTGACTGTAAATTATTGAGCCTAGATTGCAGAAATTCAAACTGTTTTGTCCACTCAGTTTTGAGTTGTTGAATTACCTGAATCCGAGCATTATCTAATGTTTGTAAGCAGGTTTGAGCATCAGTGAAATTATTATTTTGTAATGCTGTTTCCGTCTTCTGGATAGCTTGTTGAACACTTGCATGATCTAATAATTGCCGATCAATCAAAATTTGATATTCTGATTTAATCTTTGGTAATTGCATTTTTAGATTCTGCACTTGTCTTTGTGCATCCTGAGATAAGGCTTGATTTACCTCAGTATTTATTGATTTAACCTGTTGAGGTTGTTGAACAACAATCTTTTTTCTAGTAGCACCAGAACGAAATTGAGCAATTTTTTGTTGTATGTCCTGTTCTCTTTTGATAGCAGTTTCTCTTTCCTGACGCTGGCGTTTTTCATAAGCTTGTAACGCAGAAGCTATCCCATCAAATAAACCGGGTTGTGATCCTGTAGAAATACCAGCATTGACGCTAAATGTTTTTTGTCCACTCATAGTTCTTACTTGATAATTGATTTTAAATTATACAGCGGTGTATTAAGTACGAACAATTATCTTAATCTATCCGCCTAATACAGCCTAAAGTAAATACTAACCTATATTCTGTAAGACATTTACGTACAATACTCTATAAAGTTATAATTAGACATAAACTTCTTAATCAGGGTAATTATGCGCTTTTTAATGAGAATTGCCGGCTTTGGTTTGCTGATTTTAGGTATTTACTTGGTTGGGAAAAATATATTCTTTACAACCAACGTCTATCCTTACTGGTGGCGGGGAATTTCCGCTGATATTTCAGTATTATCACTAACATTAGGTGTACTCATGCTAGTTTTCTTCTCAGAAGGTATGAAAAATCTGGGATGGATTGCTATTTCTGTGGGTATTATGGCGGTATTTATCAGTAGTCGCGCAATTCTTAGTCCTACAAGTTTATGGCAATTTTTTCTCTCCTTAATTTGTATTACCTCTGGTTATAAAATGTTCACAACTGGATACTCACCTTTTTGATTTTGTTGCTCAGGAGTTAGAGGAGTATTGGCTTCTCAACTCCTGTTTGATGTTTAATTTTCTATTTCCACAGGTGGACGGACACACAAATATATTAAAGGTCCGAACAAGGGAATTATCGTAAATAACCAAAATAACTGATTATTGTGCCAACCCCGTCGCGTCATATCATCTCCTAACAAGGTGGGAAATAATAAACTCAACATCACAAAATCTAAACTCATAACATGAATAAATCGGCTATTTTGCCACTGCTGCCCAAAATTACCCCAATCTCCTTGTAAACCAGATGCTAATAAAACTACCGTACCTATAGTTAATAAAAGTCCAAAAATGCGGGAATCTAGTATTTTGAGAAATACATTTTTTTCCCCTACAAACTTTTGGTTAGGTGATCTTAAAGCCAAATATGGTAAAAGCATAAAAGCACCAAGAGCAAAAGAACCAATAGCAAACGGCCAAGCAGGTATTTTTTGACCTCTACCATCAAAAAAAACTACTGCACTATATACAAAAGGCCAAATCCCCATGATATTAAATAAAGATATAATCAGAGGATTAATTCCTTGCCAATTTCCTGTAGAGAGATTTTTAATCAACTCAAAAGTATCAGGTTGTTCAGGAGGAGCAAAGAAAAAGGCATAGGAAATAAATCCTAGCCATAATAGACCAAAAATGATTTTTCTAATCATGAATTTAGGGAAATTAACTAAAAGCTTCCGAGAGATAATCTGCCGCTGCTGCAACTACAGCGATCGCACTCTCATAGTTTAACCGAGTTGGACCCAAAACCCCCACACTTCCCACAGGTACAGAACCCCGACGATAAATAGCAGAAATCAAAGTACAAGTCCGAATAGGTTCGAGAGGATTTTCTGTACCAATCCGCACCTTTACCTTAGACTTATTTGGATCGTCCATTCCCGCTTCTTCACAAATTAAATGCCAAAGTTGGTCTTGTTCCTCTTCCAACAATTGGATAATAGTCTGTACCTGCTGTACCTGAGAAAATTCTGGTTGTCGTAAAACCTCTCCAATCCCTCTTACCATAATTTGTGTAGTTGCCGGTGCCAGAGCGCGATGAGTCAATTCTACCAAAGAACTTTTTAATAATTCGCCATAACTTTGAAACTCTTGATCCAATTCACTCCAATCCAGATAGCCTAATTCTAATAAACTCCGTCCTCGTAAGTGAGTATTCAAAAAGTTAGAAACAATCTGCAATTGATGATCAATTACCTCCGCTTCCGGTTTATTTTCTGAGTTCGGTGGAAATAAATCCATCACCTTAGAATGGGTTTCATAACTATCTGTCACCACAATCAACATAATCTTCCCCGATTCAATTTGCACCAATTGCAAATGTCGTAACTTTGCTGTGGTTGTTTGGGGCATAGTAATCAAAGTAATGCAGCCGCTTAATGTTGCTAAAATTTGAGCAGCACCTTGTAATAACGCCTCCAAACTCCAATCTTCCCAATGCAGATGTTTTTGTAATGCTGTTTCTACCTCTTTACCTAAAGTTTCTGATGGTTTAATAAGTTGATCAACATAAATCCGATAACCAGAATCAGAAGGAATTCTGCCCGCAGAAGTATGTGGTTGATAAAGTAACCCCGATTTTTCTAAAACACCCATCACACTGCGAATCGTAGCAGAGCTAACACCTAAATCAAAACCTTCAATTAAAGCCTTAGAACCCACAGGCTCTGCTGTAGCAATATACTGCCGTACAGTTGCCCAAAGTATATTCTGTTGCCGATTAGTCAGGTGAACTTGCATAGGTGATATTTTTACTGAAGGCAAATCTTAATCAAAATTTGAAAAAATATGTGATTTTTACCACAAAACTGGAAAAAAAGAATTAGTTATTAATTAACGGAAGATGGAAAATTATACACTTATATTGTATTAATTAAACGCAAAATTTACCTTTAGCATTTATTTGCTGTATTTGTCATTGCTACATAGCTGAAACCCAAAAAGAGCATAAATTTCTATGTCCTTCGGTATTATCTCATAGTCCGTTCACATAAGTTGTGGTTTTCACTACATAATCTCAAGAACCAACGCGATTTTGTGAGGATTGATAAAAATCTTTGTAGTCTCAACAAGCCCTGGCGATTATAAATCACGAAACCACACAAACAAAGTCCACCTCCGTGGACTAAGAAAAAATACTTATTTTTAACCCACGGAGGTGGGTTTTGCCTGTGTAGTTGCGGTTTCTAACCGCCAGCTTCTTTAGCTATTTTTTCAACCCATTCCTAATATTGGGGAACTGAAGGATCAACAAAAATTGAGTAAGCGGAAATACCGCCAGTAATATTTTTAACTTGTGTAAATCCTTGAGTAACTAACCACTGACACATCTGAGCCGAGCGGATACCATGATGACAGAGAACAAGAGTTTCTGCGGATGGATCAAAGCGGATAGAAACTTGCTCACTCCATTGCTCATATTCACTCAGAGGAAGATTGACAAATCCATCTATCCGTGATAAGGCAAGTTCCTGGGGTTCACGCACATCTATTAATTGAAGCGTTTCTTGATCACTGGAAAGACGCTTTGCTAGTTCCTGGACAGTAATTTGGGAAAAAGGTTGATCAAATGATGTATCTGTCATGATTTCATAAATTTATGCTAAAAAATTCTATACTATTCATGTTGGCAGAAAAGCTAGAAAAAATAAATTATAAATAATGTGAACAGTCAAGAATTAACAAAAAATATTAGACTTCCTTTGCTTGTAGCTGGTATCATTACCCTGCTGCTAATTGCTGTGGCTGGTTTTTACTGGTTTTCAGGCAAAAATCCCATTAATCTGCTGATTCAGAAGTCTCAACCCAGTGCAGCTATATTTGTTTCCAAGTCCTCACCCGCAATGGTTTCATTATTGGTAAATCCTGACGCTTTACAGACAATAGAGCCAAAAGGAGAATTTTCTCAACTCAAAAATCGCTTACTAGCAAAAAGTAATATAGATTATCAAAATGATATTAAACCCTGGTTGAGTGATGAAGTTACCCTAGCTGTAACTACCATAGATATAGACCGTGACCCAGACAACGGACTCCAAACTGGGTATTTAATGGCACTCGCAACTGCAAAACCTCAGAAAAGCCGCGAGTTTTTAGAGTTGTTATTTTCTAATCGGGCTTTTAGTGGGACTACTTTAGGAGTTGAACGATACAAAGGTGTAAAGGTTATTTATGATCATCCAGAAGATTTACCAGGTGAAAAAATCCAAAATAGTTTAGCCGGTGCAGTTGTTAATAATTTTGTTTTGCTGGCAAATCATCCTCAAGTAATCAAAGAAGCAATTAATAATTTACAAGCACCAAATTTAAACTTAATTAGTTCTCTTGAATATCAAAAAGCTACTCAACAAATTCCTAAAAATGCTGTAGCAGTAACTTTCTTGAATTTGCCCATAGTTGCCAAGTGGCAAGGTTTAGAATTGGCAGAATCAACTTATAATAGCCAAATTCTATCTTTAGTCTTAAATTCCCAAGGCTTGTTAGCAGAAAGCACATTTTTAACAACCTCAGAAATTGTCCCTCCATCTTTGCCACTATCTCAACCTGTAGCAGCATTACAATATATTCCAGAATCAACAGCTTTGGCGATCGCTGGCACAAATTTGAGTAATTTAGGTAATAGCAATTTAGCAAAACTGTGGCAACAAGGAACAGCAACTATTTATGGTAATAGTGAAGATGGTAGTTCTCGATTGCTAAAACCGTTGGGAGATATTCAAAAAAGTTTAGGGTTAAACTTTAATCAGGATATTTTCAATTGGGTAAAGGGAGAATATGCTTTAGCTTTATTGCCCAATTCAGAAAATCCAACTCCTCATTGGTTATTTGTAGTCGAAAAAACACCAGAATTAGCAGAGATGATCGCCCGTTTAGATAATATTGCTAGTACCAAGAGCTTTAATGTTAGTTCCGTAACTTTAGATGAACAGGAAGTATCTGCTTGGACACAAGTTACAGCAACAAGTGAAAAGAACACATCTATTAATGTTGATACCACAATGAAGGGAGTGCATACAACTTTAGATAATTATGAGGTTTTCAGTTCTGACTTAAAGACACTCAAAGCAGCTTTGAGTAAAAACCAAAAATCCCTCCTAGAAAATCCCCAATTTCAACATGGTATGGCTGTAATTCCCCAACCCAACCAAGGATATATTTATCTAGATTGGGAAAACAGTCAAGATATTCTCAAACGTCAACTACCTTTGCTTAAATTTGTGGAAGTTTTAGGTAAACCCTTATTCAATAATTTAAAATCGCTGACAGTTAGCAGTTATAGCAGTGAACCAGGAAGACTCAAAGGAGGTGTATTCTTGCAACTGCATTAAATAATCAAAGCGCAAGAATTTTTAATCACTAAGAGGATGTTTTAAAAGTGTTTCGCTGTAACTTTAGGCACTTTCAGATCTCCCCTAACCTCCCTTAAAAAGGGGGGAACTAGAGTCAAAGTCCCCCTTTCTAAGGGGGATTTAGGGGGATCTGAAAATATTTGATACACCATGAGAGACTTTTAAAACATTCTCTAAGAGACTTCCAAATAAAAAAATATCCCAAATTCTCTTGTGGTGCAGGCATCTGGCCCTGCTAATAATATAAGGATGGACCAGATGCCCATCCCACAAGATTGGATAATTTTTTTTGTGGCGTTCTCTAATTATCAATCTCTAATCTCCAAGTCACGATAATATGAGAGAGTAGCTTGTTGTGCTATCAAAGGGTACTATCTCAATGTTCTCTAGACTCCGTACCGATTTTCGCATTATCTTTGAACGTGACCCCGCAGCCCGGAATTGGTTGGAGGTTTTGTTTTGCTATCCAGGTTTGCAAGCCCTAGTTTTCCACCGCTTTGCACACTGGTGGCATAGTATTGGTATTCCCTTCTTCCCCCGTTTGATGTCTCATATTGCCCGATTTTTAACCGGTATTGAAATTCACCCAGGGGCTGTCATTGGTGAAGGAGTATTTATTGACCACGGAATGGGAGTAGTAATTGGAGAAACAGCTATTATCGGCAACTACGCGCTGATTTATCAAGGTGTCACCCTGGGGGGAACAGGTAAGGAAAGCGGTAAACGTCACCCCACATTAGGCGAAAATGTCGTCGTTGGTGCGGGGGCAAAAGTTTTAGGAAATATCGAAATTGGTGATAACGTCCGCATTGGTGCAGGTTCAGTGGTATTGAGAGATGTACCATCTAGTTGTACCGTTGTCGGTGTCCCTGGACGGGTTATTTACCGTTCTGGCGTTCGCGTTGCACCTTTAGAACATAGTAATTTACCAGACTCGGAAGCTCAAGTAATTCGCACCTTAGTTGACCGCATTGAAGCATTAGAAGCACAAATTCAAGCTTTGCAAACTCCCGTAAAAACTCCGGTTTTAATTGGTCAATTCCTGCAAGCAGATGAATTACCAAAAGAGCATAATTTCTGTAATCTCAGAGATAAACAGATTCAAGAATTTTTTGATGGTGCAGGAATTTAAAAAAACAAAAAATCCAAATTATGGGTTTATGGCTTCAGTCAACCATTCTTGGTTTTCATTGTAGTAGTAAACCCATCTATTTTGTGGTTCACCCCGCAATTCTAAATGATCTACTTTTGTCGGTTCAAGTAATAATAAACAAAAATTTTCTACTGGTTGAATAGTGTCTGGTGCTGGTGGTGTAAATGCTTCTGGTGTTGTCACTCTCGCTTTACCAGAATCAGGCCAAACAAATTGTAACCTAGCTGCATCACTTAATTCTTGCCACATTTTGATTCTCGCTGGTTGCAAATTGTGGTGAGAATTAGCAGTAACTAAAGTTAATTTCCCAGTAATCCGAAATTGTTCTCTGGTGTTAGGAAAATACCAACAAATTTCCGCTGCTGGTTGTTTTACTATTTGTTCAGCTTTTTCACTACGGATATCGGTAATAAATTTTAGCTGGTTTGTATCTTCAAGAAAACCACGAAATACGACGGTACGATTAGCAGGAAAACCATTTTCTCGCACCGTTGCTAGTTGTAGATAGCGGGAATAGACAAGACTGCGGTTTTTATGTAGTGCGCGAGTAATTAGACTGCGCCAAGGTGGAAGAGACATTTTTAAATTTGGTTGTAATTAATATTCCCAAAATTGTACGGTAATCCGTACCTAAAAATTCTTTGTCTGCTAAAATTCCCTTTCTAAGTTGGGGTTAGTGAACGAACAAACAGAACATACCCACAATTTAAGGAGGAAAAAATGAATAGTGCTGAAAAATTAGCCTTACTTGCCGAACTTGCCCAACTTAACATTAAGCATACCCCTGAAAAAATAGTAAAAATTGCTAAACAAGCAGATGGAAAAATCGTATTTTTAGAAGCAGGAAATTCTAATGCAGGACTCCAACATATACTAGAAGAACATTCGTTAGAGTTTGCAGATCAAGGAATCCAGCAAAATCAGATACCAGATTTAATTATTAAAGCACTAACTAAGGGTAAAGCGGTTGGATATCAAGGTAAAAAACAAACTCGCGTTATTTATGAAGTTAACTTTAATGGCAAAACTCACTATATCGCTCTCACTGTCAGCGATAATGGTTATATAGTGGGGGCTAACCCCAGAACTTCCCCATAACTTGGTAAATTGACTATGGCAGAAAAAATCAAACTCATGGCTGATTATGGATGCTACCCACTATGGTGGGCTAGTTCTGGTAAAGCTGGAGATATTGATCCAGAAACGATGCCATTAAGTGAAAAAACTGTTAGCCGGTTAGAAAAATGGGCAGATATCTATGATGCAAAGTTGAATTGGGAAGATCCTAATTCATCAGGTTTTCCCACCTTAGAGGCTAAAGCAGCTTTTGAACAAGAAGGGATTAGTTTGTGGAAGCAACTGCAAAAAGAACTTGCACCTAATTATGAAGTTATTTATTTCAGTGAACAATTACGTAAAATTGTAACTGATACTAATGAATTAGAATCTTTACTTACTATTTATGCTTAGGTGATTTCTAAGAAAGAATCTACCGATTGATGATGTTGTTTAGTAATTTCTATTCTAGGAATCACCTTAAAACTATGAGAGTTTATAGCCCTGTCCTCCAGTCAGGGTTTTTTGCTTAGACAAAATATAGTCATAATTTACACATCACAAGACATAGCGCCAAGTGGTAAATTTTGCAATCTTCCATCTCTAACTAGTTGACGTTATAGTCTTAATTTGTGAGTTAGCAACAAAAGTTTATTATGGTTCAAGAACTGGAACGTAAACGTCAGAGTGCATCTTTTCCCGAAACTGCTCCAGCAGCCAATCCCGTGTTTTTTAGAACCTACAGCCGTCGGACAGAGGCAGGTTTACGAGAAACATGGGACCAGGTATGCGATCGCACATTACGCGGTTTAGTCGAATTAGGCAAACTGACCCGTCAAGAAGCTGCCATTTTAGATAAGATGCAGCGGAACATGAAAGCCCTCCCTAGTGGACGCTGGATGTGGGTTGGTGGCACAGATTGGTTAACCAAATCCAAAAACTTCTCTGGTGCTTATAACTGCACCTCCACCAACCTTGTAGACTGGAAAGCCTTCGGTTTAATGATGGATTTGGCCATGATGGGCTGTGGTACAGGTGCTATTATCGAACCGCAGTATATTAATCAATTGCCATCTATCCGTAATCGCCTAAGTATCACGATCAAAGGTGAAATTGGCAGTACACCCCAAGCACAGCGGCGTGAATTTACACAAACCTATATAGAAGCTAATACCGCTACTATCCACGTTGGAGACAGCCGTGAAGGTTGGGTAAAATCCTATCAAACCCTTTTAGAACTTTCTACCGATGAACGCTTTACAGGTGACGTTCAGGTAATTGTTGATATTAGCGATGTGCGCCAATCTGGGGAAACCCTCAAAGGCTTTGGCGGTATGGCTAATCCTGTGAAATTACCTGGATTGTATCAGCGTTGTGCCTCAATTCTCAATAAGGCAATAGGAAGACAATTAAACTCAGTTGAATGCTGTTTGTTAATTGATGAGGCTGCTGTCACAATTGTTGCTGGAAATATTCGGCGCTGTCTTCCTGAAGAGGCCTTAGTTCATACAGAATCAGGCTTAGTTCCCATTGCTAAGGTGCGTGTAGGCGATCGCGTTCTTACCAGTAAGGGTTTCTATCCTGTTACTAACTTCTTTGTTCAAGGTGAACAATCTCTTTGCCGTATTCAAACTCAAGATGGCAGCTTTGAATGTACAGCCGATCATAAAGTTGCCGTTTTCACAGATGTGTACGGCAATTATCAAATGGTGAAGGCTCAGGATTTGCAATCAGGCGATCGCTTGATTTTCGTACCACAAACTATACCCGGTACACCAACTGAACTGCCTGAGTTTCGGGGTAAAATCGCCGGTAAGACCAAAAAAATTACTATTCCTGCTTTAACCCCCGATGCTGCTTACTTCATCGGCTACTTACAGGGTGATGGTTCAGTTAGTTCTGATGGTTTAAGAGTCAGATTCCGCGTTCATGAAGATGACCCCAATATTTTAGACCGTTTAATTGCTGTTGGGAATGAATTTGGTTTAGAAACTCACACCATAAGAACCCCAGAACAATGCAAAACCAAAGCCTACGAGTTACAATTTAACTCAGCAGCTTTAAACCAATATCTGGGATTATTCAAACAACCATTTCAACCCTTAAATATCCCTGATTGCATATTATTAGGTACAGCCGACATTCGTAAAGCTTACCTAGCCGGTCTTGCTGATGCAGATGGCTGTCATTCTCAAGGCGTTTTAGTTGCTTCAATTCACGAGAGATTTTTACAGCAAATTCAAGCACTTTACGCATCCCTGGGAATTACAACCCGGATGTGTAGTTCAATTCGCAAACGGACTGGTAAATGGGAAGGTGAATTAGTCACAGTTGGTACAGCAGCATATCAATCTGTTGAAAACTGCTTTGAAAAATATTCCCTGCAATTTTCTAGCCAAAAACGTCAAACCCCAAAATCATTTAAAGATCATGGTTTCCCGAAAACTATGGTACGTCCGATTATTAACTCCTACCAATATGGATGGAGTAATAGTCAAGAACAAATGATACTCCCTACTTTGAAAAAATATCTCCCTGAAGCGACTGAATTAGTTCCAGTCAAGGTTTTAGGGGTAGAAATGAATGTACGGACTGCACAAACCTATGATATTGAAGTTGCCAGTATTCATGAATTTGTTTGTGAAGGCATTTTAGTTTCTAACAGTGCCGGTATGCGTCAATTCGTTTCTGAAGATGAACAAGGCGCGACTGCTAAAGATAATCTCTGGCAACAAGACGCAGAAGGTAACTGGCGCATAGATCCAGAGCGTGATTCTTTGCGGATGTCCAACCATACACGAGTCTTTCACCGCAAACCAACCTTAGAAGAATCCATTGCAGCAGTTCAAAAGCAATATTATAGCGGTGAAGGGGCAATTCAATGGGCTGGTGAAGCAGTCGCTAGAGCTAATGCTGATTTATTAAATACAGCAGAACTTAGAAAAGATTTTTTGCAAGCTTATGAACAAGGAAAAGCTAAAGCATGGATACAAGAAAGTTACCCAAATATTGATGATCAAGAATTAGAACATCGTTTGGGTAGATATGGTTTAAACCCGTGTGGTATTTTATAATACTTGCCTCACGTAAAAAACCCCGCAAATACGGGGAAAGCTGAGAAGCTAATCCCGTGGTAATCAATAGAACTAAAAAGCTATTGACACCGTACAGCGTAGAGAGTGAAACTAGATGGCAATGTAAATCCTTTTCTAGAATATAAACTCTCCAAGAGTGTGGGGATACGTAATTTATACGTATAAAAGGTACGCGGAGCTACAGGGAATGTAGAACCTGTAGAACTAGAGGATAAAAAGCCTTTAGGATAACAAAACTGGAGATAATAGGTGCTAATTTCCACTGTAATCTTTCGGAGGTACACTTAAACCAACTAGATCCTGACAACTATAAAGAACAAGAAGAAGCATTTACCGCTGGGGCGTTATCTGTCGTCGCCCTCTTAAATCATCAATTCCTAGAACCCCGCTATCAATACAGCCGGGAATTAGATCCCATTGTTGGTGTATCCTTCACCGGATTATTTGACTTCTTTGTTCATGCTTTTGGCACAGATTGGTTAAGCTGGTGGGAAGCAGGAAGACCAGAAACCCCCCAAGGACTGATATTTAAAAGTGGTGAGCAAAAATATCTCAACCGCTGGAAAGATGTAGTTCATAAAGTAGTGTGGGAATATTGCGATCGCCATCAGATCAAACGCCCCAACCGTTGTACTACGGTCCAGCCCGCTGGTTGTTTAGATCGCACAGCATTACGGATATTTGATCAAGGATTGCTTTACGCTGATGAAATTATAGATGCGGGAAGTGGCGAAACAGAAGGATTAGACCTGAGTGTTCGTAAAGGTATAGCGGCAGATAAAGCGATCGCTAATCAGCCCCTGAACCTAGTGCGAATTACCTTAGAAAATGGTCGAGTCTTACGCATGACTCCTAACCATCGTTTCTCTGTAGATAATTCTTGGGTGCGTGCTGACCAACTAACTATAGGTATGCAAATCGCCTATTCTCTGGGAGAATATAGCAAACAGGAAGATGCTCTACTTTTGAGTATTAATCCTCTCCAATACGGTCGTGATCATCGCCAAGAAACAGAGGGACATAGCCGGGGTGTCTTAACCAAAGAGATTATTACTCCCACCACTCTTAACCCTGAAATTGGTTACTTTTTGGGTTGCTTGTTTGGAGATGGTGCTTTCAGTGAAAACAAATATCGGATTCGTTTTGCCTTTAATGCTCAAGAATTTGATCTAGTAGAACGACTACAAAACATTTCCAAGAAATGGTTTGGACTAACTGGAACTGTTAGTTATGATCCGCGCAATGACAATTCACGAGGAGAACTAACTTTTGCTTGCAAACAATTGTTTGACTGGCTGAAACTCAATCAACTAGACAAATCTCATAGTATTGATCTTGACCGCATTCCTCAAGCAATTCGCCGGTCATCACGAGAAACAATCCTGTCCTTTTTCTGTGGTCTAATTGATACAGATGGCTGTGTCCGTCAAAGAGGATCATTGTCAATTGACTCTGCTAGTGAAGCATTTATCCGCAACTTACAACAAGTGGGTGAAGCGGTGGGACTTTGCTTCTCAATTTTCCATAACACCCAGGGAGAGAACTTACAGAAAACTAAAAATATGTGGGGTTTGTCCTTAAGCCGAATGCTATCTCAACCAGAGTCTCTGGCTTATCTCAATACCCATAGTCGAAAGTGTGCTTTACGTCCGCTATTTGCGCCGAAACGTCAGTTTGCGTTTAGTCCCTATCGAGTAGCTACCATCAAATTTGAAACCACACCCGATTACAGTTATGACTTTGCAGTGGCAGGTGTAAACGATGACGATTCTTGGTACTGGCAAGGTGCGCTGAAGTCTCACAATACCAAATCTCTCTTAACAGGTGCTTCACCTGGTTGGCATCCCCCAAAGGCACAAAGATTCATCCGTCGCATTACCTTCCGTAAAAATGACCCCGTAGCCCTGGCTTGTATAGACTATGGTTACAACATCATCCCCTCCCAATCTGACAAAGACGAAACCGGCAACCTACTCAACGATCCTTTCGATCCTCGGTGTACAGAATGGTTAGTAGAAATCCCCGTCGCTGTATCTTGGGCAGATTTACCCGGTGCTGACGTAATTGATGTATCTCAGTTTTCTGCCTTAGCGCAGTTAGACTTTATCATACAAGTACAAAATCACTATGTCACCCATAATACCTCAGCTACTTTGGAACTACGTTCTGAAGAAGTTGAAATTTTGGGAACACGCATCTATGAAGCCATCCAAAATGATGAAGGCTATATTTCTGCTGCATTGTTAGCCCGGTTTGACGATTTGCAATCCTTCCCCCGTTTACCCTTTGAACCCATAGACAAAGCCACTTATGAACGCTTATCTAGAGAAGTAAAAACACGACGGAAAACAGATGATTTCTGTGGGGCGTTAAGTCGTTACGATTTAGGGGAATTATCAGAAGCTGGCCCTAGTGGTTGTGACTCTGATAAATGTATGTTCCCAGAACAGCCACCCACATCGTAAAACCTCTTAATTTAGCCCCCCTTTTTAAGCTACGGTGTACACACATCTCTAGACAGGATGCTAAACGTTATCCGATCC
>JAKOGY010000070.1 GCA_028658405.1 Dolichospermum sp. ST_sed8
GTTGCCATTTTGATTCTTCCTTCTTCCTTCTTCCTTCTTCCTTCGTGTCCTTCGTTCCTTCGTGGTTCGTTTCTTATCCGTCAAAATTTATTTGACAGACTACTAGTACAGCAAGGCGTAAACAAACCAACCATGACCAATCTGTGAAAATCTTAATTCTGTATTTGATTTTTGATTTTTGGTCTGGGGTACTAACAAATTATGCTACAGGAAACAGTGTAATAGTTGTATCTCCATTCCCAGCAGCTAACATTTTACCATCTGGACTGAAAGCAATGGAATAAATCACTGAATCATTGCATTTTACGCTAGAAATTTCTTCACCATTAGCAACTGACCATAATTTCACCATCTTATCTTTACTCGCACTAGCTAAAATCTGTCCATTTGGACTATATGCAACAGCACAAATAGTATCAGAATGTCCTAATAAAGTTGTAATTTCTTGACTAGTTTCTACATTCCAAAGTTTAATAGTATTATCTTGACTACCACTCATTAAAATTTTTCCGTCTGGACTAAAAGCCAAAGAAGTAATCCCTCCAAACCAATCAGAATGTCCTGTTAAAGTTTTCACTTTATTTTCAGCTAATTGTAAAATTTTGATAGTTTTATCATTACCACCTGCACCACTAGCTAATAGTTTACCGTCAGGACTAAAAGCCACACACAAAACATCATCTGTATGACCTTTGAAAGAGTAAGTTTCTTTTCCTGTTTCTAGTGACCATATTTTCACAGTCTTATCTTTACTACCACTGGCTAATATTTTTCCCGACGGATTAAATGAGATAGCATAAATTCTTTCTTCTTGTTCTGGAAAAGTGAAAATTTCTATTCCTATACTTACATCCCACAATTTAATAGTTTTGTCATCACTTCCACTGGCTAAAATTCTACTATCTGGACTAAAAGCTAATGAATTAATCCCTCTAGACCCAGAAGACTCTCCATGTCCTTTCAGCGTCAGGTGTTCCTCTTTGGCTAAATCCCACAATTTAATTATCTTATCATCACTGCCACTTGCTAAAAACCTACCATTGGGACTAAAAGCGACGGAGAGAACTTTACTTTGATGTCCTTTAAGAGTACCAACAGTTACTAATTTTCCGGTTTTGTCATCTAATATAGATGTGGTAGGAATTATGTTCGGTATTTCTGATTTTTCTGGATAGTTATCTGATTTTTGCAAATTTGATGGATTTGCTCCCTGTAACGGGTTTAACCAAGTATTTAATTCTGTCAATGAATCGAAAGATTCATCAAGAGAATCGCTCAGAGAATCCAAGTTATTAATTGTGAATATTTCCCCTACTTCTTCGCTCGGTTCTGCTGTGATTTGATTTGTGAGCAAATTTGATTTATTGTCTATCTGTAACGGTTGGATTAAAGCTGTAAATAAACTATCTAATTCTGTTAATCCATCTAATTTTGTCAATCGGTGGTTAATAGCATCCAGGATATCATTAATTTTAGAGCTTTCATTTTTCTGCTTTTCTTTAATTTCACTGATTTCTTGGCTTTGTTCTAAAATTATTTGCTGTAATTTATGTGTTGAATTATCAATTTGTTCAAATCGAGAATTTACAACTTCAATTTTTTGATAAATCTGGGTAAATTCCAGAGTTTGATTTTGTTGATTATCGCGTAATTCTGCTAATTGCTGCTGAGTGCTTTGATAACCATTTTTGATAGATATCTCAACTTCTGCAAATCGAGAATTAACGAAATGTATCTCTTGATTAATTTGTGATAATTCAGCTTTTAATTCGGAAATATTGTTTAAATATTCGTCTTTTTCAACAGTGGAATTTAAATTTACCAGAGAACTATCTAACTCCTGCAACCGATTATTAACAGTTCTAAGTTGTTGATTAAGTCCGTTAAATTCTCTATTTAATTTTTGAGCTAATGCTTGAAATTTCTGATCAACAGCTTGACTAATTTGTTGTTTATAAGTCTCGATTTCCCCTAAACGGTCATTAATTGTAGTCTCAATTGTTTGGTCAATAATTTGGCTTAGTTGTTGTCTCCAAGCTGCGATTTGTTCTAAACGTTGATTAGAGGTATTCATGGTTTTAGTGATTTGATAAAATTCTTCAGTAATATTTTGCAAATTTGTCTGTAATTGGTCAATTTGTAATTGTAATTGTGATTGAGAATAATTAAACTTATGACGATTGACTAAATTAAACGCCATGCTTAAATTCAGGGGAATAACCGCATAAACCACCTGTTGCGTCACTGTAGCTAGGATTGTTCCCGATATTGACAACCCTAAGCATACGTATTCACTGACTTCTAGCAACCGACGATTATTCATGTTAACTGGTATTACTTGCTAATTCGTAATTAATTTATCACGAATTATACTCACTCACTAAAATTACAGATAACAAATATCATTATTTTATCAAACAGAATTCAGGAATCACCGAGTCAGAATGAATTCCGCACGACTAGTGGATGAACAAGCGGGTTTAATCCCCTCACTGATTGATTCTGACTCGGTGAATTCTTCTTTATTAGACATCTGGTAAAAAATAATGTAGAGACGTTCCATGGAACGTCTCTACAAGGGTTACGGGTCACGTATACTTAATTTTTACTAGATGTCTATTAGGTTATTTAGTATTAATGTGTAAACTTAGTGTCGCTTCAACTCTCCACGACAACAGGATGATTCTACAGAATATTAAATTTTAGATATGAACACTTTCAGATCGTATACCTTGACATTAGCACAAAATTTCCAGATGTCAATACCCTAGTAAAATCGTTGGCTTATTGACTAGATTCTCAATAATCTTGAGAATGAACCCCAGATATTATCAATAAACATGATCAGGAACTTTTTTCGCAAACGGGTGATAAAAAAAACTTATATGTCGAAGTGGATGAAGAGAAAACTAGCAAATATAGCGGAAATATTGTTAAATTAATAGAAGATGCAACTAAGTAGGTGAACATAAAAATTTAAAGGTATGTAAAGAAAAGTAAAATCTCCTAAAACCTCTTCAATCTTGCCTTTTGCCTCTTGCCTCTTGCCTTGCCATAACAACAATTTTCAATGCTAACCTACTTATCTAATTAAATATGGTATCTACTTCTATAACATTCTCCGATATTCAAAGTCATTGGTCTAAACCATTTATTGAAGCTTTAGCAGCCAGGCGAATTCTCAGTGGTTATCCTGATGGAACTTGTCGCCCCAATAGTCCTGTAACACGGGCTGAGTTTGCGGCGATCATCGCTTCAGTTTTTTCTCAACCAGTCAAACGGGAATATGTGCCTTTTGTGGATGTTCCTCAGACTCATTGGGCAATAAACGCGATTAAAAAAGTTTATGAAACTGGATTTTTGACAGGTTATCCGAATAGGCGTTTCGGCTTGGATGACAGTATTGCTAGAGGTGATGCCTTGGTAGCAATGGTCAATGGCTTAGAAATTGCTGGTAAAGTTAACCTAGACTTAGTAAATCAACTAGCAGAAATTTATCAAGATGGATCTTTAATTCCCTACTATGGAATTAATCAAATAGCTTTAGCAACTCGCGCAGGTTGGGTGGTGGGTTATCCCAACAGAAAAATCCTGAATTATAAAACAGCCGCTACTCGTGCAGATGTAGCAGTAATGGTTTATCAGGTTTTAGTATATTTGGGAAAAGCTGAAAAAATCCCCTCTAACTATATTGTTGTTCCCCCATCTACAACGTCTAATACTGTCAAAGTAAATCATCGTCGGGAATTTCGGGGCGCTTGGGTTGCGTCTGTGTGGAATAGTGATTGGCCTTCTCAACCGGGACTGACTGTAGAACAGCAAAAAGCGGAATTGCTGGCAATTATTAAACAGTTACAAGCTTTGAATTTCAATGCTTTAGTTTTGCAGGTCAGACCAGAAGGTGATGCTTTATATGCTTCCGAGTTAGAACCTTGGACTGCTTGGCTCACAGGAACTCAGGGAAAACCACCAATACCATTTTATGATCCTTTGGAGTTTGCGATCGCTGAATGTCATAAACGCAATATTGAATTACACGCTTGGTTCAACCCCTACCGCGCTAGAGCCAACAGTAAAATTTCCCCTGTTTATCCCCACATCGCAGTTACCAATCCAGAACTAGTTTATCAATGGGGTACTCAACAATGGATGGACCCTGGTGCAAAAATCGTTCAAGACAGAGCTTATGATGTCATTATTGATGTTGTCCGGCGTTATGATTTAGATGCCATTCATCTAGATGATTATTTTTATCCCTATCCCATATCTGGTCAATCTTTCCCTGACCATAAAACTTACGCAGCTTATCAAGCTAGTGGAGGTAAACTGAGTTTAGAAAATTGGAGACGGGAAAACGTCAATCAAATGGTAATGCGACTTGCTCAAGGAATTAAAGCCACCAAGTCTCATGTTAAATTTGGAATTAGTCCCTTTGGGATTTATCGTTCAGGAGAACCTGCGGGAATTGTCGGTTTAGATGCCTATAATGTCCTTTATGCAGATTCTAAAAAATGGTTACAACAAGGCTGGATAGATTATATTGCTCCTCAACTCTACTGGCGTACCGACCAAACCAAACAAAGCTACGAAGTATTGCTAAAGTGGTGGACTGAAATTAACATTAAGCAGCGTCACGTTTATGCAGGCAACAATCTGGGACAACTAGATGGTAAAGACTGGAAAAATAGCGAAATTGCCAAGCAAATACAGATTTCTCGAAATTTAGCGGGTAATCTTTCCTTGGGTAATATCTTTTTTAGTATGAGTAGTATTCAAGAAAATCGCCAAGGTATAAGTGACCAATTCAAAAGCGATTATTCCAAACCTGCTTTAGTTCCTAGTCTGTTATGGCAAAATCCGACAACGCCACCACCTCCCCAAAACCTCAAGTTTATTGATGGTAAATTAAACTGGGAACCGGGAAATGATCAACCCGTGCGTTCTTGGACACTGTATGTGCAAAATAGTAATAATTGGATAATTCACCGAATTTTATCTGCTGGAACTACCTTTGCTACAGTCACCCCCGGAACTTATGCAGTATGCGCTGTGGATAGATTAGGGAATGAAAGTGAAGGTGTCATCAATACCGTAACTTGAGAATTAGTTAAGGTGGGGTAGGGGCGTATTGCAATACGCCCCTACTTATCCGTTGATTTTCACAGCAATACATATTTGATATTTTTTGTCAATGGGTAAGTCCTATTCTCAATAAGCTAACCAAAAAATGTTCCTGCATTGCTGAATCAAGAAAGTGTAGCCAAAGAAACTACTCTAGGAGCCTGTTGTCAAGGTGTCTCAGGTCGAGTTGTAGTGCAATCTGCGACTAGGCTAGAGATAAGGGTAGACGGGAAAAGAATTGGCGGTAAACTTACTGATTTCAAAAAACTCCACAGCAAAGATGCTTATTCCTACTTTTGACTACGAAACACTACATTATTCTGGGATTAGGACGTAAGGCAATGGTGAAATGAATATAATACTCAATGTTAATGGTGAACAACGCCCCCTAAGTATTGAGCCGCGTGTGACTCTCCTCGATGCCCTACGGGAACGTTTGGGATTAGTAGGCAGCAAAAAAGGATGTGATCATGGTCAGTGTGGAGCTTGTACAGTGCTGATTGATGGACAACGAGTATATTCTTGTCTTTCTTTGGCGGTCATGCAGGAAGATAAAAAAATTGTCACCATTGAAGGACTGGCAACAGGGGATACTCTCCATCCCATGCAGACAGCCTTTATTGAAAATGATGGCTTTCAATGTGGTTACTGCACACCAGGGCAAATTTGCGCCTCTGTGGCACTACTAGAGGAAGTTAAACGCGGTTGTGCCAGTGCTGTAACTTCAGATTTGAATACTCCTCCCCAATTAGTTGAACTTTCAGACGCAGAAATCAAGGAGCGATTGAGTGGGAATCTCTGTCGGTGTAGTGCTTACAACGGCATTGTTGCCGCAGTCCAGCAAGCAATTGGCCAAAAACCCCCCTCTCCCATGGCAAATGTAATGGTCAGTGAATCCCAGGGAATACTAGCATGAATAATTTCACTTATGTTCGGGCTACCACGGTAAAAGATGCCGTCAACCGAGCCGTTGCTGATCAAAATGCTATGTTTATTGGTGGAGGCACAAATTTAGTTGATCTTCTTAAAGCCTTTGTCAAAGAGCCATCACAACTGATTGACATCTCCCGCTTACAGATGCAGAAGATCGAAAAAATGGCTAATGGTAGTTTGCGGTTGGGAGCTTTGGTGACAAATACGGCTGTAGCTGATCATGCCGATATTCGCCGTAATTACCCCATATTAACCAGGGCGATTCTCTCTGGTGCATCTCAACAAATTCGCAACATAGCCACAGTTGGCGGTAATCTCTTACAAAAAACTCGTTGTCCCTATTACTACGATCCTGCTTTCCCTTGTAACAAACGCCAGCCGGGAACTGGTTGTCCGGCAGCTACAGGAATTAACAGGATGCACGCTATTCTCGGTGCTAGTGATCAATGTGTGGCAGTTCATCCTTCTGATATGTGTGTGGCTCTGACGGCTTTAGATGCGGTGGTAGAAGTAGCAGGACCACAAGATAAAAGGCAAATTCCCTTTGTAGATTTCCACCGTTTACCAGAAAATACACCACAAAAAGATAGTAATTTAGCACCAGGAGAATTAATTACTTCTGTGATTTTACCTCCTCTAGCTTTTGCCAAGTCAGGAGTTTATTTAAAACTGCGCGATCGCACTTCCTATTCTTTTGCTTTAATATCTGTAGCTGCTGCTGTGGAAATTGTTGATGATAAAATTAAAGATGTCCGTTTAGCCATGGGCGGAGTTGCACATAAGCCTTGGCGAGCCACAGCAGCCGAAAAGTTTTTAATTGGTAAATCTGCCGATATTTCCACATTTACCCAAGCTGCAAATATCGCCTTAGAAGCAGCGCAACCCCTAGCTGACAATGGTTATAAAGTTGAACTGACAAAACGGGCAATTCGTCGCGCTCTCACGGTTTCTGCTCAAGGAGGAGGGATAGCATGAATCAAGTAATTGGAACTGGCATTAACCGTAAAGATGGACAGGCAAAAGTAACCGGTACAGCCACCTATGCCGCTGAACACCAAATACCGAATTTAGTTCATGGTTATCTAGTCACCGCTAGTATTGCCAATGGGAACATTAAAAGTATCAACACCCAAGCAGCAGAAACAGTACCGGGGGTAATTGCGGTTTTCACTCATAAAAATGCCCCTCAGATTTTTAAGCCTAGTAACAACTTTGTCAATTCTAAAATCTACGAAGCGCGACTACCATTAGCAGATGAGCAAATTCACTACGCAGGGCAAATTATTGGTTTAGTCGTAGCAGATACCTTTGAACAAGCAAGAGACGCAGCCCATTTAGTCAAAGTTGAATATACCAGCCAAAAGCCAATTTTAGATCCCCAACAAGTCACCTTAAAAAATGCTCCATCCATGTTTGGAGAAGACATGAAATTTGTCAAGGGTAGTTTTGCCACGGGTAATTCGACCGATATAATGGCAGGTGCAGCAGCGAAAATTACCGCCACCTACAAAACAGCTACGGAACTACACGCACCAATGGAACCTCATGCCATTATTGCCCAGTGGCAAAATTCCCACTCTCTCACCATCTATGAACCGACTCAGTGGGTAAAAGGTAGCCAAAATACATATTCAGAATTATTTGGACTTGCCCCAGAACAAGTAAGAATTATTACACCATTTTTAGGCGGAGGATTTGGTTCTAAAGCCTTTACCTGGCCACACGCTATTCTCTGTGCAGCAGCAGCTCGTAAACTTCAGCGGCCGCTGAAAGTTGTTCTCAGCCGCAGACAAATGACTGCAAATGCTGGACACCGTTCCGCAACTGAGCAAACCATTAGTTTAGCGGCAAATGCTGATGGTAGTTTGCGGGGAATTGAACATACAGCAAAATCTTATACTTCTCCTGTGGATGTTTTTACTGAACCATGTACAGGGATTACCCCGGTAATGTATGCTGCTCCAAATTTGCGAACTCTGCAAGAATTAGGAGTCATGAATATTGGTACACCTACCTTTATGCGAGCGCCTGGAGAAAATCCCGGTTTGTATGCTTTAGAGTCAGCAATGGATGAACTGGCTTGGGATTTGGGAATAGACCCAGTAGAATTACGGTTAAAGAACGAAACGAAAGAACATCAAAGCCGAGGTTTACCTTTCTCTGCTAAACATTTTGGGGAATGTTTGCAAGTGGGTGCAAAACAATTTGGTTGGGAAAATAGAACTAAAAAACCCCGTTCTCTATCCCGTGATGGTAAACTCATTGGTTGGGGTATGGCTGCTTCCACTTTTCCCGGTTTACGGGGTGCAGCCTCAGTTAAAATCAGGCTATTAGCAGATGGTACGGCTCATGTTCTCACCAGTGGTAATGACATGGGTACAGGTGCATATACCATTATTGCCAGTACAGCAGCCGCAGGATTAGGACTACCTGTGGAAAAGGTGCGAGTGGAACTGGGTGATTCTTTATTCCCTAACGGTAGTATTGCTGGTGGTTCGCAAATGACAGCAACCCTGATTCCAGCAGTAATGGTAGCCTGTGAGGAAGTTTTGAAAACTGCCCAAGCTAAAACTGCCCAAGAAGCCTTTGCAACTTTGCGTCAGTCCCAACGAGCTGCTTTTGAAGCTACAGGCGCTTCTGCTCCCGGTTCAGAGGGCAAAAAATGGGCTTTTCAGTCCTGGGGCGCACATTTTTGCGAAATCAGCCTTGATGAAGAAATCAGCCGCTTACAGGTGACGCGGTGGGTGTCTGTAATGAATATTGGCAAGGTGATGAATGCTAAAACCGCAGCTTCTCAAGTCCGAGGGGCTGTAATTATGGGTATCGGTCAAGCTTTGATGGAAGATTGCCGCTTTGATCCTCATATCGGTTATCCGGTGGTTTATGACCTGGCTACCTATCACTACCCAACTCATGCAGATATTCCCCGGATTCAAGTCTCTTTTGTGGGTGAACCTGATTTAAACTTTAATGCCGCTGGAGTCCGTGGTGTGGGAGAGATTGGCATTACAGGTGTTTCGGCTGCTATTGCTAATGCTGTTTATCATGCTACAGGTAAACGCATCCGTGATTTACCAATTACGCCGGATAAGTTTATTTAATTGTGTTTTTGCGTCTGTGTGGGAAATTGAATTCTTTTTCTCACGTAAAGGCGCAAAGAAACAAAAAAGGATTTTTGCAGAATTTTATCGTTAAGACTTGACAAGACGTGAAAATTGTTTTATCCTATATGTTATAGGTGGAAAATAGTGCGCCCATATATAACGGGTTTTTAATCAACAACATTATTTCCTCGTTCCCATACTCTGTATGGGAATGAATAGTAGAAAGCTCTGCCTCTAACTTACTGGAGTTTAGAGGATGTTTGAAAAGTTTTGGGTGGTGATCTTAGGCACTTGCAGATCCCCCCTAACCCCCCTTAAAAAGGGGGGAACTAGAGTCAAAGTCCCCCTTTTTAAGGGGGATTTAGGGGGATCTGAAAATATTTGATACACCACGAAGGACTTTTAAAACATCCTCTTAGACTAATTGAAATAAAAGACAAAATTCATGAACTTATGTCTAAGAAAAAAGATATTCCTATACAACTTTTAGGTTCTTGATAAGAGAATAATGTAAAAATGTAATAGTCAAGGTAAATAAATATAAGTAGATTATTCTCGGACAACAAATACTTGGATTTACGGTTAATTATTTCAGTTAATTTAAAGGAAATAAAATAATGTCCGCAATCATAATTTCTGATTTACAAACTATTGAAGATGAGAGATTATTATGTGATTTAAATCCAGAGCAAACACAACAAATATTAGCTACTGGCATTTATGAGAATCTATTTTACTCTCTTAATAATAAGATTTTTATGGTTGACTTTAGAAGATCCGGTGTTTTTTTAGTCAATAAAGGCGAACAACTTGTTTTTATAAGATAATAAAAATTACAGCGGTTCTTGATTGAATGAGGTACATGAACCCCACCCCTGACAGGTGTAGGTTTTTGACATTGAGATTTATAATAGGGGCCAGACTTGGCAGACAAAGAGGGAAAGTGGACAAGGAAGAAGAACAAAGAAGAATTAAAACTGATTAATCATCCAGAAAGTTGGCTAATTGGTAATAAGTGATGATTGCTCCCACAGGGAACATAGCGGGCAGAATTTTCCGGTTCTTTCACTTCACACTCCCTTGTCTACTTTCCTTCCTTGTCTTCTTTCGTCCAGCATAAAACCCAATTGTAAAAAACCTATACCTGTCAGGCTATGATGTCCCTCATAACAGCAGGAAGTGCTGTAATAGTTTTTAAAGTAGTAAAGATGAAAGAGATAAATTCTATTATTACAGAATTCGTAAATAGTCAACACAATAGTGAAAAAGTATTTTTAGCAACTGTTGTCAATGTTCAAGGTTCTACCTATCGTCAACCAGGGGCGCGGATGCTGATGACATCATCAGGTAAAATAGTAGGAACAATTAGCGGTGGCTGTCTGGAAAATGATGTATGTGAGCATACTCGCTTAATGACAGATGGACAGATAAAGGTTGTTACTTACGACACTAGTGCTGATGAAGATATTATTTGGGGTTTTGGTTTGGGTTGTAATGGTGTGGTAGATGTTCTGATTGAGCATCTTATTGAAGATGATCTAGTTAATCCCTTAACTTTTATTCATCAATGTTTTTGCAATCAGCAACCAGGAATTATTGCTACTGTTTTCGCTGTTGCAGGGACAATAAATGTTCAGGTAGGAGCGCGGTTAATCCTCAATTATAATGGTGGGGTAAATAGTAAT
Organism: Dolichospermum sp. ST_sed8; assembly: GCA_028658405.1. Taxonomy (GTDB): domain Bacteria; phylum Cyanobacteriota; class Cyanobacteriia; order Cyanobacteriales; family Nostocaceae; genus Dolichospermum. The sequence continues at coordinate 10,844 of JAKOGY010000070.1, forward strand.
ATTGTTGAATCTGCTTTAACTCAAGTCTTAATCAATGATGCACAATTAGCATTAAAAAATCAAAATTCAAGTTTTCATAAATATCAACTTTTATCAAGTGAAGTTAATGTTTTTATAGAGTTGATTAAACCACCACCAAACTTAATTATTTTTGGTGCTGGACGTGACGCTATTCCAGTAGCCAACTTTGGAAAAGCATTAGGTTGGCAGGTAAAAATTATTGATTGTCGAGCCATAGAAACAAGTAAAGAACGGTTTATTATGGCTGATGAAGTTATGCTCACACGTCGAGAAATTTTATATCAACAAATATCTATTAATGAATATACTTTTGCAGTAATAATGACGCATAATTACTTTGATGATTTAGAAATTTTGAAATTACTCATACCATCTAATCTCAAATATTTAGGTTGTTTGGGTTCAAAGCAGCGAACTGAAAGATTACTCACAGATTTACAGAAAGATGGTGAAGAATTTACTTCTAAACAATTACAAAAGTTATATGCTCCTGTGGGTATGGATATTGGTGCAGAAACACCAGAAGCAATAGCATTATCCATTGTTGCAGAAATTCAAGCTATACTTAAAAACCGTAATGGTGGGTTTTTAAAAGACCGGACTGAACCAATTCACTACCGAAATCAAACCGGAGAAATTAAAATTAATCAAAGTCCAGTGTTATCAGAAAAATGACTGAATCAAATATTGCTATTATTATTCTAGCCGCAGGAGCATCAACCCGCATGAGTTCACCAAAACAACTTTTATCCTATCAGGGAGAAAGTTTAGTTAATCATACAATTAAAAATGCGATCGCTTCGGTGTGCAACCCTATAATAGTAGTATTAGGAGCAAATGCAGAAAATATCCGTTCTGAAATTAGGGAACCTAGTGTGAGAATAGTTGAAAATCCAGATTGGCATTTGGGAATGAGTTCATCAATTCGCTGCGGAATTATCTCACTTGCAAATTGTTATTCTACCATAGATGCAGTAGTTATTACTGTTTGTGATCAACCGTTTCTTTCTGCGGAAATTATCAATCATTTAGTCGCAACATACCATTCTACAAAGAAACCCATCATTGCTTGTGAATACGCAGATACATTAGGTGTGCCTGTTTTATTTAGTCAGATTTTTTTCTCGGAATTAGCAATTTTGAGTGAGGATGTAGGCGCGAAAAAATTAATTAAAAACCACTATCACGAAGTTTTTAGTATTCCCTTTCCTTTGGGTGCAATTGATATTGATACACCTGAAGATTACCAACAAATTGAGAAAAATTCCCAATAAATAAGCATTTTCCGTATTCCCTACATCACACGCAAACCCAAAATCATCAAATCCCGTTCCACACCGTCCAAATCAGCAATTTTCGGTAAATTTCCCCAAGCTTGAAAACCGAACCAAGCAAATAACTTTAAACTGGGTTGATTGTGAGCGAAAATAAAACTAACTAAAGTCTTTAAACCTAAATTGGGACTTTCCTGAATTGCTTTTTCTAAAAGTTGTTTTCCCAAACCACGTCCTTGAAAGTCTGGAGAAATGTAAATACTAATTTCCGCTGTAGAATAGTAAGCTGGTCTACCGTAGAATGATTGAAAACTCAACCATCCAGCAATTACCCCCTCCGTTTCTATCACCCACAGAGGACGTTGTGAGGGAACTCGTCCTTGAAACCAAGCCAAACGGCTTTCCACAGATACAGGCTCTAAATCAGCAGTAGCCATGCGACTAGGAACAGCAGCGTTGTAAATGGCGACAATGGCGGGTAAATCAGATTCTATGGCATGGCGGATCATCATTGCTGCTATTTGGGCAAAATTCTTAATAAAATATCTCCAAATAATACAGCGTTAAGAGGACATTGATCGATAATTTTCTATTAAAACCGAACTTTGTACAACTCGAATAATTCTCCTAATTGCCGTTTAACGATTTTAGCACCTCCAACTTTAATGGTTTTTTCCCACTCCGCGACAGTTTCTAGAAATACCTCTGCACCCAAATAAGTTTCTAGTACAGCCCAATCTTCAGCTAAAGGTTGTTCTGAATTAAGAATATCAAATACAAAATGTCCCCCTGGTTTCAATACCCGTTTGACTTCTACCAAGACAGCTTGCCAATATTCTAGGGGAAAATAGCAACTAAATCCGGTAGCAATTACTAAATCAAACTGACTGTCATCATAGTTTAAACGATGTGCTGCTCCTAATTCTACACATTTGAATAATTTTGAGTTTAATTGTGAACCACGGGAGTTGAGAGTATCTCTAGCTATGTTACTAATTTCTTGCCCATAAAAGAATGCTTGCCAATCTCTCCAAGGATAGATTAAAAAACTGACACCGCAACCAATATCTAAACAATGTTCGTTTTTTTGAGGTTGAGCAACTTCCCAAAATGGTGAAACTATTCTCTCATTTAATCTGCCATTAATCCATTCCCGAAAAATTGGCATTGCTTCCACTTCGTCAGGGACATCAAACTTTTGATTTTCATATTGGCGATTAAAGCGATATCCTATTTGTGATATTCTCTCTTGCCATTTATCTGCGGCATGAATCCTATTTTTGTAAGTATTGGCAGGAATATTTTTAGACATTAATTGGTAATTGGTAATTGGTAATTGGTAATTTTTTCTTATTTCTCCTAACAACTGACTACTGACAACTGACCACTGACAAAATTAAGCTTTTGCTAATAGAGGTGCAGCAGCTAAGAGAGTTTGGGTATAGGGATGTTGGGGGTGAGCAAAAATTTGTTTAGTTTGACCTAATTCAACTATTTTACCACCATTCATCACGGCGATGCGATCGCACAAAAACCGCGCTAACCATAAATCATGGGTAATAAACAAATAGGTTAAATCAAATTCTGCTTTCAATTGTAACATCAAATCGAGGACTTGAGTTTGCACACTCGCATCTAACATACTCACCGGTTCATCACATATTATCAGTTTTGGACGAGTAATTAAAGCCCTTGCTATAGCGACCCGTTGTTGTTGTCCCCCAGATAAATCGGAGGGATAACGGTGATAATATAATTCTGCGGGTGTTAAACCAACTTTTTCCAACATCCATAAAACTTGTTCTTTAGCTTTTGCGGTATTAGCTAAATTATGAATTAATAAAGGGTCTGCAATACTTTGTCCTACCGTCATAGCTGGATTTAAACAAGCATGAGGATCTTGAAATATCATTTGGATTTGTCTGCGAGAAGAACGGATTTCTTGCCGGGATAAACTTGTTAATTCCTGTCCTAAAAATTCGACTTTTCCAGATGTCGGACTAATTAATTGTAAGATAGTTCTCGAAAGTGTACTTTTCCCACAACCGGACTCTCCGACCAATCCTAAAATTTCCCCAGAATACAATTCTAAGTTAATTCCATCTACAGCTTTAATTGTTTGTCCTTCTCCCTTAAATATGCGTTCAATAAAATTCGGTTCTATCGTATAATGCTGCTTGAGTTCTGTAATTTTTAAAATGGGTGATTGACTTTCTTTCCCATTACCAATTACCAATTCCCCATTACCTTCTACCGCTTGAATATGTAAAGCTGCTTTTAATAAAGATTGAGTATATTCATGTTGAGGATGAGCAAAAACAGTTTCCGTTTTCCCCATTTCTACCATTTTACCCTGATACATCACACCAATGCGATCGCAATATTCCCCGATCATTGCTAAATCATGGGAAATCAACAATAATCCCATGTTTTCTTCCCCACACAATCGCGTTAACTCTTGGAGAATTTGAGCAGAAACAGTCACATCTAAACTCGTTGTTGGTTCATCCGCAATAATTAACTTAGGACTCAACAACAAAGCTAAAGCAATAGCAACCCGTTGACGCATTCCCCCGCTAAACTCATGGGGATACTGACTCCAACGACTAGCAGGAATTTTTACCTTTTCTAAAGTCGCTAAAGCCTTTTCCTTCGCTTGCTGTTTGGATAATTCCGGTAAATGGGCTTGTAGAGTTTCAATACAATGATTACCAATTGTCATCAACGGATCAAGGCGCGTCATCGGGTCTTGGAAAATCAAAGCTACTGCTTCACCCCGAAATTTTCGCATTTGAACTGGCGTTAAATCCAATACAGATTGCCCCTGAAAATTTACTAATCCCTCAGTCCGACTAGAGGCAGGTAATAAACGCATGATTGCCCTACCAATCGTTGATTTACCACAACCAGACTCACCCACCAAGCCCATTCTTTCACCTGGTTGGAGTGTAAAGGATACATCATCAACAGCCCAGCTTTCTCCTTCTCCACTGCGTCGAGGATAAGCTACACGGAGATTTTCAACACTAAATAAGGTTTCATTCATAAATTAATTATAGAGGTATGCAATAAAATAAGTAGGGGCGGGGTTTCCCCGCCCTCAATTGTATTTCATCCGACCGAAAACCGCTATAATTGTGATACATAGTAAAGAAAATAGGATTGGGAATTTTAAGTAAATATGTTTAAACAGGCATATTATACCATTTTAATCAATAAATTATGGAACCTGTTGATGCCAATTCAGTAGAACAGACTATGTTAAAAAATATCAAGGTAACGGGTGATATTGATTTAGGTGATTTAAATCAAGAGGCATAAACTATGGAAGAATTATTAGAATTGAAGAATTTATTGATTGGTGGCAATATTCCAGAAGCATTGCTGCTAGTGGAGGAAATGACTGAAATGAGTAAGGATGATAAGCTCAACAAAATTACTAGTTTTGGCATTATTTTACTACTACATTTGATTAAGCAGCAAGCAGAAAAACGCACAACTCGCTCATGGGAAGTATCAATCCGTAATGCAGTCCGACATATTCAACGGACTAATAAACGACGGAAAGCAAGCGGATATTATCTAACACAAACAGAATTACAAGAAACTCTAGAAGAGGCTTATCAATCAGCTTTAGATCAGGCAGCATTGGAGGCTTTTGAAGGTAGATATGAAGCAGAAGATATTGCCACAATGATAGATAGTCCCACAATCATTAATCAGTCAATTGCATTAATTTTGGATAATCCTGTATGAGTGAACAACTACAGATTAATCAATCTATTTTTAGTAATGTTGATGTCAGTGGTTTCTACCCTGACATTGGGAACGAGATAAAATCCCATTTGCAAAGTTGATTGTCTGAATTAGGATGTCCACCGATTTAAGGATTTACAGGATTACAAGTGGAAAAATACTTGATAAATCACTAAAATTCTGAATAAGATCATGCTTGAGTTTAATATACTGCGATTTTATGGGAAATTCTCACAAAACCAATTGTGATTTGCGTGATTTATCATTAACTTACGAAAAACCATTAATAACAATTACCAAAACCCTAGATAGAAACCCGCTTAGATGCAAAATGACGCAATAATTAAATTGACACTCATAAATCAACCATAAGAATTACTCTTATACATATCATCTTGTACATCCTCAAATCCTGGACATCCTGATATGGCTTACGCCACGCTTCGCTATCAGACAATTATTTCAAAAGCATCAGATAAAAATCCAGAAAAATATTTGGATAATCTACTTCTATCGCGTCGCCAAAATAAGAGCATAAAACACTTGACAGATGATTTTAAATCTGTTATCGTAAATTTGACGAGGAAGAACCATTGCAATATATCTTAAGATTTTAGCAAAATTGGCATCCTCGCCTTCAGACCCTTTGCCGAAACCAGAAAATAATAAAATCTGGATTTGATATACCTGCAATATACTGTAGTCAGTAACTCAGCCCTAAAGGGACTGAGCTTGTAAGAAATTGCAAGCTGTACTGGCCAGTCTAAGTCTTCACTGACTACGTTTTTTGAGTCACGACACCCACCGAATGCGTAGCTAGTTCCCTGCTCTGTCGTTTGTGATTAAACAGTTTCAAAGTCACTGAAACAGTGTTGCAAGCTTAACAAGCTCTTAAAACATTGACGTTCGCGCCAGCGTGCCGGAGGCATTCAGCTAACATTACCCCAGAAATGGGAGGCTCTTCGGAGCAACACATTATGCGTACAGAGTTGGGAAATTTGAATCGGTAATTGTCCCGTTGAAAGTACATCACAAGAGTACCCCGAATTCCCCAACTCCAAGGCGGTAATGAAAAAAGATTCAAAGCCTTTATTACCGCCCGTGTCGTTTCCCTCTCAGGGAGCCAAGCCGCTGAGTTTCCCACTTATCGGATATTATTATGATTTTCGCTATAATATAGTATTAAGAATTATAAATATTCTTTGCTAATTAAGAATTGCAGAGATGTTTATAATTGATACCGTTTAATGTAGTTTTCTCTATGAATAATGATAAATTAGTGATGAATTGGCAACAACTAACCGCATCTACTGTAGTTGCCGATACCAATTCCAGTTTCCTGGGAGAAATTGTTCAAGAAACTTTTGCCTTAACCCGTCGTCTGTTTATTCAACTCCAACGCCGTCCTTCTAGCCTGATAGCCGGGATTATTCAGCCCGTAATGTGGTTAGTTTTATTTGGGGCTTTATTCCAAAATGCGCCTAAAGGTTTGTTTGGGACTACGACAAATTACGGGCAATTTCTAGCAGCGGGTGTAATAGTATTTACCGCCTTTGCTGGGGCTTTAAATGCCGGTTTACCTGTGATGTTTGACAGGGAATTTGGCTTTCTAAATCGCTTGCTGGTTGCACCCTTAGCCTCGCGCTTTTCAATTGTTTTTGCGTCTGCTATTTTTATTATTAGCCAAAGTTTACTCCAAGCAGCAGTAATTGTAGCAGCAGCGGCATTTATAGGGGCTGGTTTACCTAATTTTACAGGATTGTGTGCGATCGCTCTCATTGTCCTTCTCCTGGCTTTAGGCGTAACTGCCATTTCTCTCGGTTTGGCTTTTGCATTACCAGGACACATTGAACTTATCGCCGTAATTTTTGTCACTAACCTACCGCTATTATTTGCCAGTACAGCCTTAGCGCCTTTATCTTTTATGCCTGGTTGGTTACAGGTTATTGCTACCCTTAATCCCCTCAGCTATGCCATTGAACCAATTCGCTATTTGTATCTACACAGCAGTTGGGGATTAAATGATATAGTAATGCACGCTTTTTGGGGTGATGTTACCTTTGGGGGAGCGTTGTTAGTGTTACTGGGTTTCGCAATCGTGGCTTTACTCACTATTCAACCCCAACTTCGTCGAACTCTCGCGTGAGACTATAAGGAGAAATTTCATGAAAAACTCATTTTTACCAGTTCACAAAATTATTGTTGCCACTATCGCTGGTATTAGCTTTGCTTCTATGCTAGTTGCAGAACCTACTTTAGCTGATACCACTCAACCCTTTGGTAGTTTACAGAGTGACCAGAATAGCAATGCTTTGTCTGGTAATGGGTCAGGTTTCGATATAATGAACACGATAATTCATCAAGCACAAATCGGGACTGTGCAATGGAATGCTGATCAACAAAGTCAACAGTTAGACCTAGCTGCAACCGCATTTAGAGCTGCACAACAGAAACTTCTTCAGCCTCAGATCCAACAAAACTCAGGTGCATTAGGAATTACATCGGGTCAAAATCTATTTCCTTTACAAATTTTACCATCAACAAGTAAATAACACCTGCTTTTGATAATTTGGGGCGCAGGTCTTGCGTAATTTGGGGCGCAGGTCTTGCGTAATTTGGGGCGCAGGTCTTGCGTAATTTGGGGCGCAGTCCCTGCGTAATTTGGGGCGCAGGCCCTGCGCCCCTACGGATTCCTTAATGCTTACAAACCAAGTGCTGTTAGAATATCACTGGCGTGGGTGGGTGTATTCACCGCAGCATCAATATGGATGATTTTGCCGTCACCATCAATTACGTAGGTAACACGCTTGGCATAACCACCACCATCAACATCATAGGCGGTAATTAGGGATTTGTCGGTGTCAGCTAGTAAGGGGAAATTCAGATTATATTTAGCTGTGAATGCTTGGTGAGAAGATTCATCATCAGCACTTACTCCCAACACGACAATATCTTTAACTTGATAATCAGGTTGGGCATCCCGGAAGCTTTGAGCTTGTTTGGTGCAGCCGGGTGTGTCATCTTTAGGGTAAAAGTAGAGAACTACGGTTTTACCTTTAAAATCAGATAATGAAACTGTGTTGCCGTTAGTGTCTTTTGTGGTAAATGCAGGTGCATCCGTACCAATTGCTAAAGCCATGATTCACCTTGTCCTGTTTAAAATCTTTATGCAATGAAAATTTTACAATAATTTACAATATTTAAATAAATAGTTGATTAAATATCCTCAATTAGAAGTATTTATTTTCCAATTATTGATAAAAAGCCCAACTTAGAGTGATTAAAAAAATGCCGACCGTGGATTTTCCCAACCTCAACCCCTTAGTTTATACTAGTAAAGCCCTAGACAGAGCCGAGCGATCGCTAATCTGTTGCCCCTTTAACCTGAATTTGTTTGTGGCCATGACTAGCCAAAGTATTCAGTTAGGTGCTATAGCAATGGATAAAGGAGTTAAGCAGAATTACACCAACCGTCCATTATCAGAATTGACCTGTGAAAACGCTTTAGCCTGGTTAATTGATGTCGGAGTATTGCGACGAGAAGTTGATGGCCAGGGAATTACAGATAGTTTTCGTCTAACTCCTATGGGTCATCAATTGATCACTAAGTTAAAAGATCACAAGCAGGGTAGTCCTTCCCTGAGCGATCGCTACAATGATTTTATAACTCGTTGGTTACGGTTACCTTTTTGACAGATGTTGATCATTAGTTTTGATTAAACCTCTTGTGGGGTGGGCATCTGTCCCCCATAGTTATACGAATCTCAGCATACTAAATTGTCATCAAAAATGAAATCAATCATGGTAGTGGGAACAACATCCCACGCAGGGAAATCACTGATAACCACAGCCATTTGTCGAATTCTTTCCCGACGCGGCTTGCGGGTATCTCCCTTCAAAGGTCAAAATATGGCTTTAAATGCCTATGTTACTGCCAGTGGGGGCGAAATTGGCTATGCTCAGGCAGTGCAAGCTTGGGCAGCGGGAGTAGCACCGTCAGTAGAAATGAACCCCATTTTACTTAAACCCCAAGGGGATATGACATCCCAAATCATTCTCAAAGGGAAAGCAATCGGCACAGTCAGCGCCACAGACTACTACGAACAATATTTTGAACTAGGTTGGCAAACCATCAAAGAATGTCTACAATACCTGTCCACAGAGTTTGATGCTCTCGTTTGTGAGGGGGCTGGTAGTCCTGCCGAAATTAATCTCAAACACCGTGATTTAGCTAATATGCGGGTTGCAAAACATTTGAATGCACCCACACTATTAGTAGTTGATATTGATAGAGGTGGGGCATTTGCTCATGTAGTCGGAACATTAGAATTATTAGATCCAGATGAACGCGCCTTAATTAAAGGAGTCGTGATTAACAAATTCCGAGGACAGCGCTCAATTCTCGAACCAGGAATCAAATGGTTAGAAGAACGCACAGGTATACCTGTTGTCGGGGTGATTCCCTATTTAGACCAAGTTTTTCCCGCGGAGGATTCCTTGGATCTACTAGAACGCAAACCAGCAAAAGCCAACTCTGAATTAAATATTGCTGTAATTCGTTTACCCAGAATTGCCAATTTTACCGATTTTGACCCCTTGGAATCAGAACCATCTGTTACAGTCAAATACTTGCATCCTAAGCAAGATTTAGGACATCCAGACGCAGTAATTATCCCAGGAACAAAAACCACAATTGCCGATTTAAATGTCTTACAAAAAAGCGGTATGGCAGAAGCAATTCAAAACTATGCAGCTTCTGGTGGCACGGTTTTGGGCATTTGTGGCGGTTTCCAAATGCTGGGGCAAACTATAGCCGATCCTGAAGGAATGGAAGGACAAGCTGGTAAATATCAAGCGTTGAATTTATTACCAGTAAAAACAGTAATTACAGGTCAAAAAATTGCCCGTCAGCGTCAAGTTACCTCCAATTATCCCCAAGCGGGCTTACCTGTCAGCGGGTTTGAAATCCACCAAGGGCGAACTGTTAGCAATATTGCTTCGCTATCACGCGTAGAAAACCCAGGCGAACAAAAATCTTGTCAACCTTTATTTGATGATGCTAATTTAGGGTTAGTAGATAGTTGCCAATCAATTTGGGGAACTTATCTACATGGAATTTTTGATAATGGACCTTGGAGACGGGCTTGGGTAAATCGTCTGCGTCAACAACGGGGTTTGAAATCTTTACCCACAGGTGTAGCTAACTATCGAGAACAGCGAGAACAAATTTTAGATGCTTTAGCTACCCAAATTGAAGAACATTTAGACTTAACATCGTTTATCTAATCGCTGTAAGACCCCCGTCTCAAGGTCTCCTAGGCAGGGGGATGTAAAGCGGTTTAAAACGCAGCACTAGGCAGATCAATATTGAGAGTTAGCGAAATAGAATCTGCATAGTAGCTAAGTTTTTAACAATCATGATATACTATTTATGTACCAAAGTTAGACATAAATGATCGTATTTGAGGCAAAACTTGAAGGACTTGAGGAGCAGTATCGAGCGCTTGATGAAGCGATTAGAACTGCTCGTTTTGTGCGGAATAGTTGCCTGAGATACTGGATGGACAATAAGGGCATTGGACGCTATGACCTAAATAAATTCTGCGCTGTGCTTGCAGCCAATATTGAGTTTCCTTGGGTATCCAAATTAAACTCGATGGCCAGACAAGCCAGCGCTGAAAGAGCGTGGTCTGCCATTGCTAGGTTTTTTGATAACTGCAAAAAAGGTAAACCAGGGAAGAAAGGTTTTCCAAAGTTTAAGAAAGAACAAACACACGGTTCTGTTGAATACAAAACCTGTGGTTGGAAACTTTCTGACGACCGCAGGTATATCACTTTCACCGATGGATTTGAAGCAGGAACATTTAAACTTTGGGGAACCCGTGACTTGCACTTCTACCAACTTAAACAGTTTAAAAGAGTGCGAGTGGTGCGTCGTGCTGATGGGTATTATGCCCAGTTTTGCATTGACCAAGAACGAGTAGAAAGGCGTGAACCAACGGGTAAGACTATTGGTATTGATGTGGGATTGAACCATTTCTACACCGACAGTAACGGTGAAACAGTCGCCAATCCTAGACATCTTCGCCAGAGCGAGAAGTCTTTAAAACGATTGCAACGCCGGATGTCCAAGACTAAAAAGGGTTCTCAAAATAGAGTCAAGTTTAGAAATAAACTGGCGCGTAAGCACCTCAAAGTAAGTCGCCAACGTAAAGACTTTGCTGTAAAAACAGCAAGGTGCGTAGTGAAGTCTAACGACCTCGTGGCGTATGAAGATTTGATGGTGCGGAATATGGTCAAGAATCACCGAGAAAGCTAAATCAATTAATGATGCGTCATGGTCGTTGTTCCGTGAATGGGTTGAGTATTTTGGTAAAGTGTTTGGTGTGGCAACTGTTGCCGTGCCGCCCCATTTCACCTCACAAAACTGCTCAAATTGTGGGCAAGTGGTTAAAAAAAACCTTAGCACTAGAACCCATATATGCCCCCATTGTGGACATACACAAGATCGCGACTGGAACGCAGCGCGGAACATACTAGAAAAAGGTCTAAGTACGGTGGGTCACACCGGAACTAACGCCTCGGTCGAGACTG
>JAKOGY010000071.1 GCA_028658405.1 Dolichospermum sp. ST_sed8
AATCATGCTCTAAGTTGTCGTACACAGAGTATGCCCACTCACTTAGATAGGTATATAAATCTGCCAATGTCCAAACGGCAAGTTGTTTGGGGTCAACAGATGAAGTCAGTTGCCGTGGCTGTTTACTGGCTTGGGTGTTGCCTAAAAGGTTGTACACAAACTCGGTATTTGTTGTGCCGAATAATCGCTCTATGACTGAACCAAAACGCGGTTTGCCACCAGGTCTGGTTTTCTTGATGCAGTGGTAGCGTGCTAGTAGGGTGTCAAAGTAGATACTATGAAATTCTTTACCTCCATCTACGACTACGGCTTGAGGAAAACGACCAAATCGCTGGACACAAGAACGTAGTGCCATCATGCAAGACCTGTAACTGGGTGGGTCAAAGGTGAGATAAACGGACATTATCCGTCGAGAATAGGCATCAATGAGTAATGTCAGCCAAGGTCTTCCTAAGTTCCGTCCTGTGGCTTGTGAGCGTAGTTCGATGTCAAGTTGGGTGTGGTCAATGTGGACTATGGCAAAGGGTCTGTCTCCGTGTCGCGGTGTGGTTTTGGTTAGTTCTAAGATTGTTGGTTCTGTTGAGTATGCGGCTTTTGCTCCCTGACGTTTTTTGGTTTGTTCGTGGATTGGTCGCTGTTTGAGGCGGTGATAAAAGGTACGAGAACTCAGGGGTTGTATATTTAATTCGTTACAAGCTCTGACATATAATCTATATACTGAAGCGGCTGGTGCTTGCCTTGGTGTCTCGAAGTGTTCAGTAATAAATTTATCTAGTAATTCACTTGATTGGTTTGGTGCTTTGGGGTGACGATTTCCTCGATTTTTTGCCCGTGGTAGTAAACCAACATAACCGCAACCATACCGGGCTTCGGCTTCACGGAATTGTTTTACCCATCGTTTCAGGGTGCTTGGAGCTATGTTTTTGTAGATATCTGTGTGGCGCTGGATATAGGCTTGTACTAGATGAAATCGGTGATTGGCAAGGCTCAGGTCGGTTGGGGAGGCGGCATCCATGAGTGCTTGGACTGCATCATTGATGGGCGCTTGTTTTTCTGAGTTCTGGATTTTGATGTTGCCGCTTTCCAATAGTTGCCGGAAATATGCTGTTGGTAGTTGGATGGGTTGTCCAATTTCGGGTAGGAGTGTGGTGCTGGTTTCACCAATATTTACTAATGTCCAGGGATTGGAGTCCCATAGCAGGACTGTGTTTGGTAGGAGTGCTGTGGGTGGGGGTATTGGTTGATGATGCTGTGAAGTTATGGCTAGATGTGTGTAAGCCTGATGGGTTTGTTGGTCTAGATATAGCTGTACTCGCCAGTGTTCTACTAGGGGTACTGCATACAGGTCTACGTAGAGTTGCTCTGTGGCTATTATGGCGTAGATGTCGTTAGCTCTGACTCCGGGTATTGAGGCCAGTGTGGCGGTGATGGTGATTCCGGGGTTGGTTTGGACTGCGGTGAGTATTTGTTCTGTGATGGTGTGGGGGATGTTGGTGTTGAATCTCAGGTAGTCTTCTAGGAAGATGAGGTTTTGGGTGAAGATGGGATGCAGTTCGCTATCGGTGCGGATGTGGTATTTGAGTCCATAGGAAGAAGCATGGGCTGTTCCTGGTGGGCTGTGCCATTTACCGTCGGCAGTTTTTTGGTAGCGTTCTGGGTATTTTTCGGCTAGTCGTTTGAGTTCGGTTTCGGTTTTCCATTCTTCCCAGGCTGCACCATTAGTTCTCAACACGAAGAAGTCTGGGGTATGGTAATGACCTATTTTGCGCCCTGTTTTATTGTGGTACTGGATTTTGAAGGGGGGTGGCTGGTCATAAAACTCTAATACTTCCTCTTCGTGTTCCATTTGGTAGATTGCCCACAGTTCTACGGTGTGGCTTTCAAATTGGATGGTTTGACCCATTTTTCGGCTGGGGTAAACTCCGCTGACGTTTTTGGCGCGTCCTTGTACACGGCGTGAGGGTGGGGCTGACCTGATTGTGGCAATTAGGTCTTTGGTTTGTGCCGTTAGTTGCTGTTGGGAACACCATTGGTCAAATTCAGAGGAGTTCATGGAACTAGAAGATGATAGGTAGGTGTGTGTTAGAGCTTTATTTTTTCTTGACTGTGCCAATTTTAGATTTTGGATTTTCAATTAGTTCGAGTCAAAGCCCTGCCCCTTGTGGCTTGTCTGCCGACAATAGTGCAGAACAAATCTAAAATCGTCAATCTAAAATCCAAAATTGGTTGACTCCCCCCTAAACCCTATGTCTAAAGGCAGTTTTGGAGTTTCACTACACAAGTCTATATTACTTATTGCGGGGGGAGTGAAGCATATCTTGGTTATTTTGAATCATATTTTGGGATGAAAGTTGATTTTTGTGCTGTTTAAAGCTGGTTGTTTGCTTGAGGTTTTGTCTTTAGCAGTTTTTTCAACTCATGTTCACATTATGGTGCAGAAAATCTACTTTGGCTCATTATTTGCTGCAAAGTTTTATTTCGCTTTTTCCCGTAAGGCTTATTTTGTCGTTACTTATGGCTCATTTTATGGTTCACAATTTAGCCCAAGTTATGGTTCAAGTCACAATATTGACGATTACTATAGTTTCAATGTCACAACACCCTCTAATGTGAATTTGAATTTAACAGGCTTGAGTGCTGATGTAGATCTTTACTTACTCGATGGTTCTGGTACTGTAATTTCCAGTTCTATATATGGTACTACTTCTGAATCCATTACTAGTCAGTTGAGTGCAGGTACTTATTATGCGCGGGTGTTTCAATATAGTGGTGACACTACTTACGGCTTGTCGTTAAATGCCACTGAGGTTACACCAACTCCAACTCCCACACCAACTCCCACTCCAACTCCAACTCCAACTCCGACAGATTGGTATACTCAAAATCTAGTAGATGCTCAAATTACCACTTTAACCCGTTCCTTAGCTGCTGATGGTAATTTGAGTCGCAATGATATGATTTCCATTTTCCGTGATGCTAAAGATGGTAGTGTAATTGATGCCAGTGAGTTAACTGACTTACGGACTCTTGTTAGTAACTCTACCCTCTTCACTATGGTTGATTCCGTGAAGGTCTTATCCAATAAGATTGCCAATAGTGACGTTGCTAACACTCGTTCCGGTATTGGTAACTTGTTTGCCGGTAGTAGTGATACCCAAATGGAAAATCTGATTGGTAAGTGGTTCTTAGGTACTGATCGCCCAGTCACAGGTTATACCTATCAGTATGCTAGTGGTTCGCTGTTCCAAAATGGACTTAGTGCTGATGACATTTACCAAGGACAGGTGGGAGACTGCTATTATGTAGCAACTTTAGCTTCTATTGCCCAGGAAAAACCTGATTACATTCAGAATATGTTTACGGACAATGGTGATAATACCTTCACCGTGCGTTTTTATAACAATGGTGTAGCTGATTATGTCACAGTAGATCGTTACTTGCCAACTTCTGGAAACTATGCCGCTTATGCTGGTTGGGGAGGAGGTTCTTCTACTTCCACTAGCAATGAACTTTGGGTAGCTTTAGCAGAAAAAGCCTATGCCCAGTTAGCTGAATCTGGTTGGAGTCGTTCTAGCACTTCTACTAACTCCTATGCAGACATTTCAGGGGGTTGGATGGGTTCAGTGATTAGTCAGGTAGCGGGATTAGGCAGTTCATCATCTGAGGCCGTTAATATGACTCAAGCTCAACTGATTAATTTGGTTAATTCTAATCAAATTTTAACAGTTGGGTTTGTTTATGCTGCTGGTAATACATTAGGGGTTGTTAATGGTCATGCTTATACCATTACTGCCTATAATGCCACTAATCAAACTTTCCACTTACGGAATCCTTGGGGTGATACTCATGCTGATGTCACATGGAGTCAATTAGTCTCTTTGAGAGGTATTATGGTATGGTCTAATACCTAGACATCATTGGCAGCAGTACGAATATTAATTATTTGTACTGCTGTTTATTGATGTAATCATGATTTCAATAATATAAGGTGATGGGGATGAAACCATTATTATTGTTGTTTAGTTTATTAAGTTTTGATAGTATGGTGGATTGTTGTCATTATTTACCTAGAGATTTTCACAGTCAACTATCTTCACACTTACAGTCAAAGGCTGTTAATAAGAAAGTTATGATTAAGGTTTCTTTACTGTCTCAAGAGAATAAATTACCACCTTTAGGTATTCCTCCCCAAGCGCATCGAGATATTGGTTTTGCGACTGTATTTGTCAGCTTAGAAAATCATCAGATGAAAAATCAAACGGTGATCATTAAAAATATTGAAGTTCGTAATGTTTCTGATCATAAATTACAATCTTTTAGTTTTCAGCCAAAACAAATTGAATTAAAACCTTTAGAAAATTCGGTAATTGATATTCATTTAACTAATAAAATCGGCTATTCTGGAAAAGATCGAGTAAAGGCAATAATTACCTATCAAATCGGAGAAGAGGTTAATAAAATTGAATCTGAAGCTGTTGAGGTTGATAGACATTAGCTACTCAATCAGTTTCGTATTGGGTAGGGGTTTAGCAGTGCTAAACTCCTACATTTATGGGGATATTTTTGAGTTGGAAATCCCAAAACACCTTACTTTGCTTTCATATCTGCTATAGCACCTCTAGTCATGGCCGCGATCGCTTTATCAGTGGCTTTAGGTAAGTGATAATATTTACCTCCTGCTGTCTTAGCCAATTCCTTCGCAAAACCAGTGGATACAAACTTACTCTCTGTATCAATTACCAACAACTGCATCCCAGAGGCTCTAATTCTGCCCGCAATATCTAATAATTCGGCTTTGATATCTGGCTTTTCTCCTGGTTCGATGGGTTCACCTAAAGAACGAGCTAACGGAATATTACCGCGACCATCAGTAATTGCCACGATTACAACCTGACCGATATCTCCACCCATTTGAGCATTTACGCCCACACGCACCGCTTGAGTTAAACCATGGGCGAGAGGTGAACCACCACCACAAGGTAATCTTTCTAAGCGATTTTTGGCTAAAGCAATGGAACGGGTAGGAGGTAATAAAACTTCTGCTTGTTCTCCTCGGAAGGGTATTAAAGATACTTGATCCCGATTTTGATAGGCTTCTGTTAAAAGCTGCATAACCGCACCTTTGGCAGATTGCATCCGATTTAAAGCCATTGAACCCGAAGCATCAACAACGAATACTATTAAAGCGCCGGCTTTTCTCACCAACCGCTTAGAACGGATATCTCCCTGTTCGACAATTACTTTTTTATCAGGTTGTCGGGCGCGGCGTGATTTTTGATACGGGGCTGCGGCTCGCAATGTGGCATCTACGGCGATGCGTCGGGCTTTGCCTTTGGGAATCATCGGCTTAATGTACCGTCCCCTATCATCTGACAAGATAATACTGCGACTCCCAGATTTACCTTGCCGCTGTGCCATTTGGGTAAAATAAAGCACTTCTGGGTCAAGAATTACCCCTTCTGGATCAAAAATAAATTCTTCGGGAATATCTGGGGGTTCTTGCTGTTCTTGTTCTTCTTCTTTCTCTTCTTTATCTTCTTCTTCTTGTTCTTCTTCCGATTCCGACTCGTCTTGATTTTCTTGTGGTGGTGGGGGAGGTGGTGGTGGTTGGTCTGGTGGTGGGGTCTGCACTATAGTTGTTCTGGGAACTATCACCAATTCCACGGCTCGACGTAAATCTTCGGCGGTTACGGTACTGCGTCCTTCTAAGGCTGCTGCGGCTTTGGCAACTCGCACCGCAAATAGTTCTGCACGATGTCCTTCCACACCCCCGCGAATGGCTTCATTGACTAGGTAGGTAATTTGTTCTTGGGTAATAGTGACTTCTTTTAACCATTCCCGGGCCAGGATGATTTGGGTTTTGAGGGAGTCTATGTCTTCGCTGTATTGTTGGAGAAATTCTGAGGGAGACTTAGAATAGGCGATCGCTTGTTCAACTGCCTGTACTCTTTGATCTATACCCAGAACTCCGTCTGCTGATAATGCGATCGCAATTCTATCAAGTAAATGTTCTCTTAACGCCCCTTCTTCTGGATTATAAGTGGCAATAAACAACGGTTTGCAAGGATGTTGAAAACTTATCCCTTCCCGTTCAATTTGGTTACGTCCATCTGATAATACAGATAAAAGTTGGTTACTAATTTGGTCATCTAATAAGTTGATTTCATCCACATACAGCACACCTCGGTTAGCTGTAGCGAGTAACCCCGGTTGAAAAATTGTATCACCTTGTTTAACAGACTGTTCCACATCCACAGAACCTAAAAGCCGGTCTTCTGTCACACCTAGAGGAATTTGCAAAAAAGGTGCAGGGATAATTTCCGTTTCTATCTCCTGTCTTTGTTCAGCTAAAAGTTTATCATCCCATTCTTCTGGATGATCAGGGTCACAGTTGCTAACGGAATTTTTAACAACTTCAATTGGTGGTAATAAAGCGTGAATAGCACGCGCCATCACAGATTTAGCCGTACCACGACGACCTGCAATTACCACACCCCCCAAAATGGGATCTACTGCTGTCAACAGCAAGGCTATCTTAATTGCTTCTTGACCAACTACAGCAGCCAACGGAAAAGCAGTCATTGTTGGGGTAAAAGTAGACGCAGGCATTGTTTCCTTAATAGTTATTATAATTTTAGTATAGCAATTTCTGGCACATTTTAGAATCTATATAATGGTAATTCCTAAAGGAGCAAGATATATGACTACAATTCAGGCTAAACGCTTTACCTTAGAAGAATATCACAAATTGTCCGAAATAGGCTTTTTTCATGAAGATGATCACATTCAATTAATTAATGGAGAATTGGTAGAAATGGTAGCTAAAGGTAGAGCGCATGAAACTTGCTTAAGAAACTTATTGCGAGAACTTCCTATACTTGTAGGGAATCAGGCAACTTTGCAATGTCAAGCCCCTATTAGCATACCACCAAAAAGCGAACCAGAACCAGATTTTGCAATTATCAAAAACCGTGATGATAATTATTTATCATCTCACCCACAAGGGACTGATGTGTTGTTAGTTATAGAAGTTGCAGATTCTTCCATAGATTATGATCAAAAGGTGAAAATACCTCTTTACGCAAAAGCAGAAATTGTGAATTATTGGATTTTTAATTTATTAGATAATTACTTGGAATGTTACAGTGAACCATATCAAAATAAACAAAGTATATTTGGGTATGGAAGTAAGCGAATTATTTTACCAAATCAAGTTATATCTTTACCACATTTTCCTGATTTGCAACTTGATTTGAGTAGAGTATTTCCTTGAAATTTAGATCCCCGACTTCTTAAAGAAGTCGGGGATCTGGTATTCTGATAGTTTTTGAACTTTATATGTCATAAATTATGAACCAGCGACTAACCCAAGAACAATTAAACCAAATAATTGCTGAAGTTCAAGGACTGCAATTACGTCAAGAAGCAGAACTTGATCAACAGCAAGTTAAAGAGATTTTACAAGATTTGAATTTACCACCTGAATTATTAGATGAAGCATTGATTCAAGTTCGACGTAAACAAGCCTTAGAAGTTCAACAACGCCGTAACAAATTAATTACTTTTGGGGTAATTGCGGCTGTGATTATAGGAATAGGATCAACAGTATTTTTTAATCAACAACAAGGTTCTTTACTAGCTAATGTTTCTGCACAACAGGATAAAATTACTCTAGAATCAAATAATGAGAATTTAAAAAATATCTCCCGTCAAACTAATTCAGAACTTTTTTACCATGTGACTTTGAAAAATGCACCTATAGGTAAAAAACTGGCTTTATCTTGTAATTGGATTGATCCAAGTGGTCAAATTGTCAAGCAAAATAATTATCAAACCCGTGAAGTTAAAACTTCTATTTGGGATACATTTTGTCGTTATTCTATTAATGCTACAGCACCAGTGGGTAATTGGAAAGTCGAAATGTTTCTAGAAGGTCGGAAAATTAGTGAAGAAACTTTTATGGTGCAATAGTTATGTTTCCCTATCATTTTATTGGCTATTGGGGTGATGAAAAAAAAGAGTTTTTCACTCAGAGGACTAGAGGGACAAAGAAAGAAGGTAAGGGAGAAAAGTTTGTTTGGGATGTTATTTATGTTGGTTGCGAGTCTGTACCGTTGTTATCTGAAAATACCATTGCAGGTATTTCTGCTGCGGGGGTTTTTGATAATCTTGATGTTTGGGTAAGATTAGAATCAAATAGGTTAATTTTGGGAAGAGAAGCTTTTGGAAGGGTTTCTTTATTTTGGACTCAGCAAAAAGGGGTGATTTGGTTTGCTTCACAATTACAATTACTTTTAGAGGTTATAGAAAAACCGGAAGTTAGTATTTCTGGTTTATATGGTTATAGTTGTTTTTCTTATGTTCCCAATCCTCTCACTGCTGTTAATGAGGTGTTTTCTGTACCTGCGGGAACTGAGATTATTTGGGAAGATGTTGATAATCCCCAATTTCGTAGTATTTATCAATGGTGTGAATCAAAGTCACAAATTCAAGATGAAAATACCGCAGTTTCTCAATTACAAGTTTTACTAAAAAATGCTATTCAAACACAAATTGCTGATTTAAAAGATGAACCTGTAGGAGTGTTTCTTTCTGGGGGTTTAGATTCTTCTATCGTTGCGGCTTTGTTGGTAGAAGCTGGGGTGAAAGTTCGTGCTTATACTTTAGATTTCGGGAATGTGGGAATCCCTGAATATCCCTATGCGGAACAAGTTGCACAGTTTTTGAATATTCCTTTGGTAAAAGTTGATGCTAGTCCAGGTAAGATTAAAAAGGCTCTTATTCCTACTGTCAAAGCCTTAGATTTACCTTTTGGTGACGGAGTGACAGTTCCTTTATATCTCCTGAATCAAGTTGCTTCTGGGGAAACTCAGGTGATTTTTAATGGTGAAGGTGGTGATCAATTATTTGCTGGTTGGACTAATAAACCTCTGATTGCTGCGGGTATTTATCAATCTGAACACCCTAATCAAGAAGAAAGTTTTATTCAACAATATCTGCGAACTTTTCACCGTCTTTGGGGTTATGAATCAAGGGTATATCAGCCGAAAATATATGCTCATATTCAGGGTTTAAATGCTCAGGATTGGCTGTTAAATGCTCTTGATAGCAGTTTTTGTCCTTCGTTATTACATCGCCTCCGTCGTGCCAGTTTGATGTTAAAAGGAGCGCAAAATATTCATCCCCGTGCGACTGCGTTGGGATTTGCTCATGGGTTGGCTGTGCAATCGCCTTTTTGTGATTTACTTTTAGCAGAATGGACTTTTCAGCTATCGGGTGAACTCTGTCTACATGGTGCTTGTGAGAAGTATATTCTTAAACGGTCCGTAGAAAATTTGCTACCTTCAGAAATAGTTTGGCGACAAAAACGCGGTATGGGTGTTCCCTTAACCTCTTGGTGTTTAAATGATTATTGGCATGATATCGGTAACTGGTTAAATCCTGGTATACTAAATGTGGATAACTGCTTTATTCCTGATCTTGCTGCACAAATTGTTACAGGTGAATTAGGGGGTGCAATTCAAGGCCGACGGATTGGTGAAAGTCTATGGTTATTGATAATGTGGCAACTTTGGCGTTATCATATTTTTGGTTCTCAACTAGGTAAAAAGTCTTTATATCATCCATTTATCTTACCTCAATGGTTATGGAAAAAGTACCAGCAATTCCCAAGTTAGAACTAGAACTTGCACAAGAGTTATTACAAGTTTATGGTTCTCCAATATATGTTTATGATGGCGATTTTTTACGCCAAACTATTGCACATATTACTCAATCTATCCGTTATCCCCACACCAAGTTTCATTTCGCTAGTGTGACTAATGGCAATATTGCATTATTGAAAATATTTAAAGCCGCAGGTTGGGGACTTCATGCTAATACTCCAGGTGATATTTATTTGGGTTTAAATGCAGGTTTTCATCCTCATAATATTGTTTATAGTGGTAGTAATTTGAATCAGGAGGAAATGGCACAGGTTCTTGATTGGGGTGTGACTACTCTTAATTTAGATAGTATTTCTCAGTTGCGTTTGTTGTCTGAGGTTTTTTTGTCTCATGTAAAGAGACACAGACGTGGAGAGGAAGAGGAGTTACGTCTGGGTTTGCGGTTGAATGTTTCGGAAGATAGTCGTATTGGTGTGACTTCGGCTGATTTTGATGAAGCTGTTTCTATTACTCAATCTGTAGGTTTGAAGGTTTCTGGTTTACATTTTTATCGCGGTACGGGAACTAATGCAACTTCTGCTTTTACTGATGTTATTGATCAGGTTTTAGAGATTGGACAAAAGTTACCAGATTGGCAATATTTAGATTTTGGGGGTGGTTTTGGTTATCCATATCATCAAAATGGTGCGGCTTTTGATTGGAAATTATTTGGTGATGAATTAAGTACAAAAATTAATAATTTAGATAGAAAAATTAATTTACTAATTGAGCCAGGACGTGCTGCTATTGCTGGTTGTGCTACTATGTTGGCTAAGGTTATTTCTGTAAAATGGCAAGGGAAAAAACAAATTATTGGTGTTGATTCTACCATTGCTAATATTTCTGTAATTTCTGTACATGGAGGTTATCGAGAAATTGTTACTTGGAAAAATTCTACTTCTGAAAAATATCTCACTGATGTTTGTGGAAATACAACTTATTCACGCGACTATTTAGGAAAAAGTTGCCAACTTCCGGCTTTAGAAATTGGTGACATTATTGCTATTTTAGATGTTGGTGCTTATGGTTATGCCATGTCATCACATTTTTTACATCGTCCTAAACCTGCGGAAGTGTTACTAGAAAATAGTACACATCGTTTAATTCGTAAACGGGAAGATTACAGCGTTTTACTTAACAATCAAATCCTTTAATCGAGCCTAAAACTATGAAATGTATTAAATGCGGAACTGATAATAATTTAAAAGACAGAACAGCAAATCAAGGAAGATGTACTAAATGCAATCATCCTTTTGCTTTTGAACCCACAACTATGGGAACTGTAAAAATTACAGATCCTATGTTTGCTAAAGTTATTAATGATATTTCTGCTAATAACACTTTATTTTTTACACCAAAACAACTCCTTTACTTTTTAGATAGTCGTCTCAGAAAAAAATCATCTCAACAATTAGTATTTGGTTGTTTATATCTATTCTTCAATATCTGGGGTACACTCTTTTTTGGCGGAATGCTGAGTAGTACATTTGGATCTAATTCGTTTTTAATTGCAAATGCAATTTATCAAATTTCCGTAGTTATTTATTTATTCAATAATACGAATTCAGCCAAATTAAATAGTGCTAGTCGTAAAGCAAGTGCGAAATCTTTACAAAGACTAGGAGTGTTAATTTTAGTTGTCGGAATATTGATAAGTTTGTTCGTATTTCAGTCATTTATTCTCTTTGTTGTTGTCACAAGTATAGGAACATCTTCACTATTTCTAGGAACTCGACAGTTAGGAAAAGTTGGTAAATTAACACAAGAATTTTTAATCTCCCAAACTCAATTACAAGAATGGTTAAACCGCTGGAAACAAATCAATAATGTCCCTGAAAAAATTCTCCCTTCACCAAAAGAACAAATTGCACCTGCATTAATAAATCCTGATGTAACTGCTTACAGTTTTGATAGATTAGTAGTTTGTGATAGTGCTACTATTGCACAATTATTAATTGCTAATAATTTCCACTTTGAAAATAATTGTGCAATTCTCAGTATTACTGGTTATCCCGAAAGCATTTTCAATACAACAATGGAAATGCTGCGTCGTAACCCTGATTTAAAAGTTTATGCTATTCATGATTGTACTCCTAAAGGTGTTAGTTTAGTTAATCATCTCCGCACCAGTGAGCGATGGTTTCTCAATAGCAATGTAAAAATTATTGATATTGGACTGTTACCCCGACAAATTATGGCTACTCAGCGAGGAATGTTTATCCAATCTTCTCCAGATTTAGCCACCGCAGCTAAACAATTATCTAGAGAAATTCGTCAAAATTTTACTTCTGAAGAATTAGCTTGGTTAGATGCTGGTAACTTTGTCGAATTGGAATCTTTTACACCGCAAATATTAATTCAAGTTATTAGAAGTGGTATTTCTGGAAGTTCTAATTTAGAAAGTGATGATAGTAGTATGATTTTAATGGATAACTCAGGAAATGATATTTATATGGTGGAAAGTTTTGGGTAACTAAAAATTGGTGTTGCTGATGATTATTCTGGCTGAGAAATTGCTTGTTGTTTCCTAATTGCACGAGCAATTAATGGAGCTTTCTTTTCTAATCCTGTTATGGTAATTTCACCATCAATATACATCTGATACCATGCTTGACGCTGACGAAAATCCCAATAATCCAGAATTTCTTTTTTCTGCTGTAACTATCCAACGTGGCCAAAATGGATCATGTCCTGGTAAAAGTCTTTGCAATTGCTGATGAATTTCTGATTGTGTTCTCAAATGTTCAGGAAAAGTATTCATATCATCATCACGCATCCATGCTTCTGCTGCTTCAATTGCGGTTTCTGATTCTTGAGAACGCGCTTGTTTAAGTCCAAATATTTCTGATGTTAACCATCCAACTGTATCTCCCTGTTTAGTCCAAGAAACTTCATTTAGTTCAACGTCTTTTCCTTGTAATTCAAATAAAAATAATTTATCTTGTTCTTCATCAAAAATTGGTTCTAATGAAGCCAATACAAGTGGAGAATGAGTAGTTACTAAAGCTTGTACTGTTATATTTGGTTTTAACTGATTTACGACGGATAAGATAGATGGTAAAATCACTCTTTGCCAGCGAGGATGTAAGTGAGACTCAATTTCATCTATTAGCAAAACTATTTTATTCATTGGTTCTCGCTGCGTTAGTTCAGAAGCTTTTTCGTGTTCATACCAAGTCCATACCAACAAATAAGCAAGTCCCAGAATCCGCTTCATTCCTGCTGATGCTTGGGTAATGGGAATATTACCATAAGGAAGATTAATTGTGGGAATGTCGCGCACATCATCCACAGATACTCGCGTCGGTTCTCCTATTTCTATCCATTCATCTGGATGGGGTGAAAGTCGTTTTATGACATAAGATAAAAGTTGAAATGGCATTTTTTGTGGTTGATTTTGCCATGTTACCCAATCTTGAATTAGTCCACGACAAAGAGTTTTTCTTTTTAATTTTAAACCATTCCAAAGTGTATCTGGAGTAAAGTTATAAGCGCTATCACGGTTGCGAACAGGGTCAAAAACAGAGAAACTACCATCAACGCGAACAAAAATAACTACCTCGTTTAATTCAGGAGGTGACTCTATATTTGTCCATTGTTGTTCAGAAAAATTAAAACCACTTTGATAGTCTTGTACACCATCTTTGGTACTAATTTGGGAGATAATTCTAGGAATTTCTTCTGTATTTCTTTGCGGATAAGCGGGTTGTTCTACCCAATTTCCGGTAAGTACCCACCAAGCAACATCTAGTAAAAAACTTTTACCTAGTCCATTATCCCCAGTAAAAATGTTGAGTCTATCAGCAAATTCAACATCACATTGAGAAGATGGTCCAACAGACCTTAAATGAAGTTCTTTTAACATTTGACTATTTTTTTAATGTAGATTTATTTACCTGTAACCAAATTTCCAGACTTACCATTAACCATAGTTTAACACCATATCTTCCCCAAACATCCCCTTTGAAATCTAACCATTCACGCAAAATATCCTGATTGATATAAGCTGAAATCTCACTATTTCTATTTAATAATAATTTTCTGGCTTCTCGTTGCCAATATTTTCTAAATCCCAATTGCACAGGAACCATCATCCCACTTTTAGGACGATGAATAATACTAGCTGGTAAAATATCACTAACTGCTTTTTTTAAAACTGCCTTTTCCTCCACTCCTGAAAGTTTATATTCTGGAGGAATTTGCATACTTAATTCAACTACGCGTTGATCAAATAATGGTGATAAACCTTGTAAATCTGCCGCTTGAGTTAAATTATTCACCTTGGTTAAAATCTGATCTGCACCTTTAAATTTAATATTCAATGCCATTAATCTATTTAAATAATTAGCATCAGCATTCAAATCATCATAAAATACAGATGGTTCATTTTTCAAACTTTGCCAAATTTCCGGTTTTAAAAGTTGTGGTAAATCTAAAGCGCACTTTTGAAAAGAAATTAAAAATGCCTGTAGTGAATCCTGGTTATTAATAGCACCATATAAACTATTAATTAACATGGGTTGATTTTTGGGACCACCAAAACAAGGATCTCCTCCTTCTCCATTGAGTGTAACTTGTACGGTTTCCCGCGCCATTCTGCCTATTAATAAATTTGGAACTGTTAAAGGATCACCAATAGGATCATCTAAATAAGCCATCGTTTCTGGAAGACGTTCCCACATATCCCGCAAGGTAATTTCTAAAATATGATGTTGCGTTTGGCAATGTTGGGCAACTAAACTAGAAAATTCTAATTCGTTCGCAGTTTCTGCACCAAAATGAATAGAATAGGTATGAATTGGTGCATGATGCAATTTTGCTGCTAATGCGGTAATACTGCTAGAATCTAAACCACCAGAAAGGAAAATACCAACAGGCTGATTTTCTGGTAAATATTCTTTAACAACTTGTTCAAGTAAAGAACGGAGTTTTTTTCCATACCATTCTAAAGGTTGATTTGTGTCTATAATTTGTTCTTTTAGTTGCCAATAATGATTAACTTTATTTAATGGCATTTGCAGAAATGTACCAGGACGAATTTCCTTGATATCTTGCCAAAGTGTCCTTTCTCCAGGCACAAATGCACAACAAAGATAATCTCGTAATGCAATTAAATCTAAATTATCACTACGATAAGGTGCAAGAGTTCTTAATTTTGAAGATATCCAACAAGTTACACCAGTTGTAGTATAATATAAAGTATTGCCACCTATGGCATCTCTAATTAAATATAATTCCTGTTTTTCACAATCCCAAACTACTAACCCAAACATTCCCACTAGTAGGGTTAAACATTCAGAATTGTATTTTTCCCAAAGTTGGGCAACTAGTTGTTGATTACTGCAATGATCATTAATTTCAATTCCCAATTTTTGCAGTAATTCCCCTCGATTACTTAGCCAAATATCCCCAACTACCACAAATCTTTGTGTCGGACTAAGGGCAAATTTCTCTGATTCAGAAATAACTGCAAATTGCTGATCTTGCCAAATTACATTTGCTGTTAAATTATCGAGTTTTCCGTAAGCTACGCACCAACTAGACCTAAATTTAATATTTGCAATGGAAAATTGAGAACTTTTAAAAAAATTAAATAGCATGATTTTGGGTATTGGATAAGGGGTAATAAGTAAAAATCTTAGCAATTACCAATTACCTATTACCCATTACCCATTAAAATCTAAGCAGCAAAATTTGCAGCGACAAAATCCCAATTCACCAAATTATCTAAGAAATTTTTGATGAATCCGGGACGAGCATTTTTGAAATCAATGTAGTATGCGTGTTCCCAAACGTCAATGGTAAGTAATGCTTTTTTACCATGTGCGAGGGGGTTTTCGGCGTTGGGGGTTTTCATAACTTTGAGTGTACCACCATCATCAACCAACCAAGCCCAACCACTACCAAATTGAGTTGCAGCAGCAGCAGAAAATTCTTCTTTGAATTTGTCGAAGCTACCAAAATCCTTTTCAATCTTAGCCGCTAATGCGCCTGTAGGTGCGCCGCCACCTGCTGGTTTCAAGCAATTCCAGAAGAAAGAATGATTCCAAACTTGAGCAGCGTTGTTGAAGATTCCCGCTTTAGCAGAGTCTTTAAAAGCAATTTGGATCACTTCTTCTAAAGACTTATCAGCTAATTCTGTATCCTTAGTCAAGTTATTGAGGTTGGTTACATAAGCTGCATGATGCTTACCATAATGATACTCAAAGGTTTCAGCTTTCATGCCATAAGACTCTAAAGCGTCCGTTGCAAAAGGTAAGGGGGGTTGTGTAAATGCCATTTTATCAAATCCTCTCTTTACTGTTTTTTAGTTGAAAGCTACTCCCTTCCTACTAAAAGAATATAGATTAAATGAACCACGTTCGCGGAGCGTCCCGGAGGGATATAGGCGCGAAGAACGCGAAGGAAGAAGAAAGAAGATCAGTAATCTTATACTGGGAAGGGAGTATTGCCAGATTTAGCTAAATTATAGGTTTTGTCTTCAGCAGTTTTAATGCTTAATTCTGCAATACAAAACTTAACACTGTTATTTTACTACCAAAGTGAAAATTTCTACCAATTAGTTGATAAATAAAGCAAAATAACCGAAAAGTAAAGAATTTAATACCCATCACGGCTAATGTCTATCTGAAGTTAGATGAATTAATATGTAAATAGTTTATAGTTTTATGTTGACCACTAAAAATTTGCACTCCTCAAAAGTAGGGTGGGCATTGCCCACCAAAACCTGCCTACCTATCGTCACTACCAATGTGAAAGACGCTGATTGTAATGGCTAATAATTTGTGCCGCCACCTCAGAAGCAGTTAAACCATCGGTTTGGAGTTCAATAGCATCAGCCGCTTTTTGCAAAGGGGAAACCTTCCGAGTGCTATCTTTCAAGTCGCGTTCAGCAATATCCCGTTCTAGCTGTTCTAAACTAACTTCGGGTTGGTTTTGTGCTTGAAAGTCTTGCTGACGACGACGCGCCCGTTCACCCACAGAAGCAGTTAAGAAGATTTTAATTTCCGCATCTGGGAAAACATGAGTCCCAATGTCTCGACCTTCAGCCACTAAACCCCCACGTTGTCCCCAACTTTGTTGCTGTTGCACCAATGCTTGCCGCACTGCACTTTGGGCAGCGATCGCCGATACAAGAGATGTCACTGCAATTGTGCGAATTTTTTGGGTGACATCTATATCATTAATCTGGACTTGGACGGGAGATTGCAGACTTTGACTAGGAGTCAGTTCAATTTTACACCGACTAGCTAATTCAGCAACAGCACAATCATCATCAATAGCAATCCCTTGTTCTAAGACCAGCCAAGTGATAGCCCGGTACATAGCCCCCGTATCTAGATATACTAAGCCTAATTGATGTGCCACTTGGCGAGCGACTGTAGATTTACCAGCACCAGCAGGGCCATCAATAGCGATAATCGGTTGGCGTAACCCGTCGTTGACATCGCGCAAAATCGTATTGTCAATTAACCGTGTAGAACCAAGACGAGCAGCGATCGCCAACATTCCTTCATCCTCAACTTTTTCTAAAAACATCAACGTATTCGGTTCAACTAATTCAATATATTCCAAGCTGATATTGCTAACTTTGGCGATTTCTTGCCGCGCCAATGCTATTAGTTCACTGCTGTAACGAACGCCAGCCCGAAACGCCGCTTCAGCTTGCCGTAAACCTTTAAATAACACTGTTGCTTGCTCTTTTTCTGTGGCAGTCAAATATTGATTACGAGAACTTAAAGCCAATCCGGAAATTTCCCGCACTGTAGGACAAGTAACAATCTCTACTGGCAAATTTAAATCAGCTACTAACCGTTTAATAATTGCTAGTTGTTGACCATCTTTTTGTCCGAAGTAAGCTCGGTCAGGTTGTACCAAATTAAAAAGCTTGGTAACAATCGTGGCCACTCCTTGAAAATGACCTGGCCGAAAATTACCACACAAGCTAGATATCATATCAGATGGAGGGATCACTTGTGTTACCTGAGTTTCTGCGATATTCTTCCCAGGTATACCAATTTCTTCCGGAGTCGGGGCGAAAATCACATCTACCCCAGCTTGTTCACAGAATTGTCGGTCTTGTTCTAAAGTCCGAGGATAACTTTGATAGTCCTCATTAGGTCCAAATTGCAGGGGATTGACAAAAATACTGACAATCACCGTCGAATTTTCCTGTCTAGCCCGGTTAATTAAGCTTAAATGACCTTGATGTAAACCGCCCATAGTTGGGACTAAACCAACATCTGTGGGATACCAACTAGTTTGCTCATCAAGTCCGAGATCCTCTGGTGGCCGGAGATGGCTTTGCCAGCGGCGGCGATTTAAATAGCAGCGTAAAGCTGCAACTGTTGTCAGCACACGCACAAAATACCCCTAGTTCCAATAATCCTTTCCCCCGTTAGTTTATATCTGATAGCGCAGAGTGGCGCAAGCGATAATTGGGGGATATTGATGAATTAAGAGAACCAGGGGAATCTATCTAGTGAAGAGCGGAAAGAGAGAGTGTAGAGACGTTCCATGAAAAGTCTCTACAAGGGTTTTCGGTTTAGGAATTTTCCTAACCGAACAGTATTGAGTCGGAAATAGAAAGCGGGTTATTTTCCTAAAACCTCAAGACTGACTGGAGCAACACCACTGCCAATCATGCCTAATAGCCGAGCAGCACCAGCGGAAAGGTCAATAATTCGACCCCGGATGTATGGACCTCTGTCATTAATTCGCACGACGACAGAGCGACCGTTACGGGTGTTAGTTACACGGATTTTTGTCCCCAGGGGTAAACTTCGGTGAGCAGCAGTTAATCCTTCAGGATTATATCTTTCACCACTGGCTGTTTTATTCCCAGAGCCATCATATCCGTACCAAGAAGCCATGCCTTGAAAATTGATATTGATATTACCTAGGGCAATCTTTTGCGGTAACTTGATTTGGGGTGCTGATTTAGCTACTGGTAAGTTAGTAATTTCGTTAATGGGAGACGCGTTGCCTATCAGTCTCCGCAGTCTATTAGTTGCTTGTAAGGCATCTTGGGAAAGATTTATGCCTTGCACCACCCTGTCACTATGGGTGCTGTCTGCTAATCGTATCCCTTTATTGACTTCTACCAGTTCTTGACCGTCAATTGTAATGGTGTAGCGCTCGCCTGACGGTTGTTGACCTAAGAAGCCTTTTTTATCAGCTTTATTGTTAATTATGGAATTATCCGCCGTTTTCCAACTAACGGTAATCTTGCTTGCGTCTACATTGTTCTCAATAAGTTCATTAATTCTAGCAGCTATAACACTAGCTTTCTGAACTGGGTCATTGTCAATGGAACTAACTTTTTTGTTAAATTTGACTGTATTACCAGCATTGCTAAAACTGGCAAACTTGGCTGAACTGGTAGTAACAAGAGAGTTAGAATTGACATTCTCATCATTGCCAATTACTCCAACCTTGGTTTCCTTTTTACTAACTGGGGTAGAACCCAGAAAGGTCAGAACAGGGATGTCCCGAACATAAAGAGTTGCTGCTTGTAAACCACGAACACTGTGAGGAAAAATTCTAGTAATCACAGGATCTGAGGTGGGTTTTTCTGTTGAGGATTGGTATTCTCCTACTTTGACAGCATCACCTGTTAGTGATGCTTGGCTAGTTGGGAAACTTCCCTCACTAGTTTGAGTTCGACCAACTGAGGGTAAACCCAAAACAGCCAGAAATACGGCAACTGTAGTCCACAAATGTCTTTGATTCATGCGTCCGATTTTAAAGCGACTATAGAACTTAAGTTTTTTGATTAGCGGGTTTTTCACCTTGTGAATAGTGACTTTCGCTGGAAACTCGAACCCGTTCCGTTTTCACTTTGTGTTTTGTAACTCGAATACATTAGCACGAATTTTTGGGCTTGGGGATCAGGGTTTTAGCGTAAGTCTGAGATCACTGGCTAAATTTACAGTTAGATTTGAGCTTGTAAACCGTGATTAATTCAGGACTTTGGCTATGTAACGTTTTTTTAAATATTTCCATATTTTCTTAAAAAAACTTAATCTTGGCCGATCATGTAATTCAACGGTTACTACCTAACATTTCTTTTCGGTAATCGTAAATCTTGAGGTATTGAAAAGCCTATCAAGCTAACTTACGTTCATATAAAATCTTGCTTTCAATAGTTTGATCATCAGCAGATATAATCAGAGCAAACACAATCTATACAAAGGTTGAACTGTAAAAATCCTCTGGTATTTTTCACTCAATACATAGTTTTTTATCTACATCTTGGATAAATAAATACATCTAAATATTTTCATAAATTAGTCTTAGTTAATACATAAAATGCCAAGACAATAAAAGTGATTTATCTCCAGTAAGTATTTATTCTTATCCCCAGATCAATAATAAATGAGACAATGAGAAGAGTAGTAAGCGCGTACACATGAATAGTTAAAGTATAAGAAAGTACCTTGAAATGGCTTTCACCGTAATAATATCAGTGATCAATTTTGTATCAATCAATCAGCCCCATGTCTAATCCAGAAAATCCAGAAATATTACCACCAGCACTTTTAGACATTCTCTAAGAATTGCATTCCCAGTATAAATCCCTGAAAGATGGTGTAGTAGCCAACTATATTCCCGAACTTGCAAAGGTAAATCCCGACTTATTTAGCATTTGTATTGTGACTACAGATGGTCAAATTTACGAAGTTGGCGATTTTCAATAACTGTTTACTATCCAGTCAATTTCCAAAGTCTTTGTTTATGGACAGGCATTAGCAGATAATGGTAGGGATTATGTTTTACAGTGTGTGAGGAACTATCGCAACGGTTGGAATTACATCTTTTTGATTGTGTACAGTGTTAATATATACTAAATTAAATTCATTACATCAGAAAGTGTTATGGCTGAAGAAAAGACCTATTTAGAATTTTCCCAAGGTGATAGCGGCTCTCATAAATTTTATGAGCTTGTTATTAATGATACTGAATTAACTATTCGTTATGGTCGAATTGGGGACACAGGACAAACTCAAAGCAAAACTTACCCTACTCCAGAAAAAGCCCAAGCAGAAGCAAAGAAAAAAATTAATGAAAAGCTAAAAAAAGGCTATGAACAAGCTGTAATGGGAGTACGACAAAAATGCTCCATTACCCGCCGTCAAGTTAATAGCACTGTTTCCACGGCTAAACAATCGCCAATTATTTGGAAATTCAACTCTAATTCTCCAGCTTTTGGGATTTTTATAGATGGTCAACGTTGTTGGCTAGGAAACCAAGCTGGACAAGTATTTGCACTTAACCATGATGGTCAAGTGATCAATCAATTTAAACTTCCCAATGGCGTAAAATGTTTAGTTGCTGATGATATTTGGATTTATGCTGGTTGTGATAATGGAAATGTCTATGATTTGACAGGGAAATTACCACGAGTCGCCTACCAAATTGATGAAAATGTAGATATTTACTGGTTAGATATTGATGATGGTTTGCTGGGAGTCTCTGACGCTAAAGGTGGTGTAACGACTATTGACCATGATGATGAGTCACAGTGGACAAGATTAAGTCAAGGTACTTCTGGTTGGATGGTACGCTGTGATCAAAATGGTATATATCATGGACATAGTGCTGGTGTAACCATGTATGATCACAAAGAAGGCAGAATGCTTTGGCATCAAAAAACTGCTGGTTCTGTTTTATTTGGTTGGCAAGAAGCATCTGTGGTTTATGCTGGGACTAGCGATAAAAAGGTTTATTCCTTTAGTAAAAAAGGTGAACCCCTTGCAGTTTACAAATGTGATGATGCTGTCTACTCCTGCGCTACAGCTTTAAATGGTAAATATGTTTTTGCGGGTGATAATAGTTCTTCGATTTACTGTTTTAACCAAACGGGAGAGCGTTTATGGAAGCTAGGAACTGGTTGCGGTTCGGCTTTTTCCATGCAATTTTTTGACAACCGGATATATATAGTGACGACTGATGGTTCTTTAGCTTGCATTGATGCCAGTGAAACTGCTATTAGTGCTGCTCAAGCGGGGACAATTCCCGAAGCTACTATTATTAAAGCACCAAAAGGAGAGGGGGCTGCACCTTCTACAGTTCTGGAAACTACCACAGATATAAGTGCGGGTGTGATTGTGGAATGTTTCCGTCAGGGGAGTAAATTAAGAATTAGGGGTAGGAACAGCTTGATAATTTCTCCCCATAACTATCCATATATTACTGTTTGTCCAAGTCTTCAATTAGTTGATCAACAAAT
>JAKOGY010000072.1 GCA_028658405.1 Dolichospermum sp. ST_sed8
ATATACGTAATGCAATAAAACTAATCTGTGTGGTAGTAGGGGCGTATTGCAATACGCCCCTACGTTGAAAATTTAATCTTATGTGTAATTTGATCATAAATCAGTAATTATTGGATAATTACGTTTAAATATACGTAATGCAATAAAACTAATCTGTGTGGTAGTAGGGGCGTATTGCAATACGCCCCTACGTTGAAAATTTAATTTTATGTGTAATTTGATCATAAATCAGTAATTATTGTACAATTACGTTTAAATATACGTAATGCAATAAAACTAATCTGTGTGGGAGTAGGGGCGTATTGCAATACGCCCCTACGTTGAAAATTTAATTTTATGTGTAATTTGATTATAAATCAGTAATTATTGTACAATTACGTTTAAATATACGTAATGCAATAAAACTAATCTGTGTGGGAGTAGTATACATAGGCGATCGCGCAACAGGCAAGACTCACTTAGCACTAGAGTTAGCCAACCCTAAGAGTGAATATGTCAAAGTTGCCAATCTCGATTACGACAATCTGAGAGTGCAATTACTGGATGAGAACTCACAGCCTTACGCGACACCTCGGCAAATGCCCTACGAACGGTATTTAGAGATGGAGGTGCGGCTACCGTCTGGTAACAAGCAAGTGGTAGTAGATTGGATTGATACAGCGGGTGATGTGTGGGACAGAAATTTGCAAAAGGATAGTCCTGAACGATGGAATCAATTTTTAGAAGTGATCTGTAACAGTGAGGGTGTGTTATTAATACTCCCACCCCATCGGGGGATGAGTTTCCAACCTGGTGTGGATGTAGAGCAGTTTGTTACCCAAAAACAATGGTGTAATCGCTTTGATCGGTGGGTAGAATTTTTCCATTATCAATGTCCCAAACTCAGACATTTGGCTATTTGTATCAATAAAGCTGATTTGTTTTGTGATTTGTCGCAAGAAGCTGGGAAACTATCCTATAAACCTTATGGTAGTTCTATGAATTGGCAACAACGACATACTTATGTTTTACAAAAATACTTTCGACCAATTTATTCACAGTTAGAACAACTTAACAAAGGGCTGTCTAGTGGTTCGGTGCGGTGTTTTATTACATCTATTCATCATCGGAGTTTATTAGAGTTACCTTGGATTTATCTGGGTAGTTTTTTAGCTAAATAGGGAGAAATTATGTTAAACAAATTTTTTCATAGATTGAAACCATCGCCGGGGCTATATTCGTCATTCTCTGTTCTTTAAATAATTAAAAAGGTGTAACATGGGCAACATTTATGTAATCGGACCACAGGCTTCTGGCAAAACTACTTATTTAGCGGCTTTGGCTTATCAACCATTAAAAACAAAGCAGAAAAATAAAAATTTTAAAGTTCAAGCATTGAATGAAGAAACTAGAGAATTAGCGGACAAGGCGGAAAATATTATTTTAGAGGGTGCATCTTTAGAACCTACTCGTCTTCATGTCAAAACAATTGATGATTTAAAAGTATATTCATTTATTATTGAAATTCAGAAAAAATGGCGAAAACTAGAGAAAATAAATTTAGCTGTGCGAGACTACCCAGGAGAAGTTTTTAAAGAGTTGGAATCAGTGTCTGCTGATCCATTACATGAAGAATTTATGAATGAGTGTTTAAGTAAAGATACTCAAGGGTGTTTAATTTTGTTGACAGAGTGGAGGCAAGGAACAGATAAATTTTATAAACGAGTCTTTAAAAGGTTTATAGATTTAATGGATAAACAGGAAAGATTGCATGATTTACGTTTAGCTGTAGCCATGAGTAAATGTGAACGGGGGGAACTGTGGCCTGGTCGTTTAGATCCAGAAAATGATTTATTTGCAATTCATTTCCCGGAAACACTGTCATTTTTAAAAGATAATATTCCTAGTAAAAACTTACAGTTTTATGCTATATCTACTTTTGGGGTTTTAGGAAATAAAGATCCGCGCCCCAATCGCAAAGAAGAATTAGGAAAAGAAGGCAGATATTCTGTGTTAAGAGAAACTGATAACTGGTCGCCTTATGGGATGATTTCACCTCTCTATTGGTTAAGTACAGGTAAGAGGATGAAAGAAGATGTTTAATTTATTTAAGAATAAAAATCAGACCCCATTACAAAGCAGTGCGGTGTTGCGAGTTATAGGCGATCGCTCTTCTGGAAAAACTACATATATGGCTTCCTTAGCACGATGGCCAAATGCTGATCCTGATAGTCCAGTTCAGGCTGTAACGGCTGTAGATGAAGGTGGAGAAGACTTACTTAGTAAAGCTCAAAATATCTTAGAACAGGGGCTAGAACTAGAAAGAACTAAGTTAGCTTTAACTGTATCAGATGTAAATGATTGTACTTTACAAATTACCCTGAAAGAAAAAAAATTAGGTTCTAAATTACTGAATTTAAATATCAGTTCTAAAGATTATTCTGGTGAATTTTTCGATGATTTATTACATCAAGGTAAAAATCCCCAGTTAGATGATTATTTAGAAGATTGTTTACAGTGTAATGGTATTATGTTTTTGGTTGATGGTAGTAGTCGGCGAAAAGATTTAGAATATGCCAATGGTTTAGATAAATTGCTGTTAGCACTTGACCGGAATGATATGGGTGGAAGTAAGCGCCGAATTGCCTTAGTATTGAATAAATGTGAACAATCTGATTTGTGGGTAAATCGAGATAAACCAGCGTTTTTAGCATCAGCAAGGTTTCCCCAAGTTTGCAGAAAATTGCAATCATGGCAACAAATGGGAGGAGGTGATATAGAATTTTTTACAGCTTCGGCTTTTGGGATGTTGGGTAGTAAATATCCAGAACCAAATGTTAACTTACTCACTAAAAGTAGAGGGGGAGTAACAGCAGTAATTAAAAATCCCAAACTTTGGCGGCCTTTTGGTTTAGTTGCTCCCATTTATTGGCTTTGTACAGGTTCACGTCATCAGGAATTGGATAAAGGTTAAAAACATGAGTTCACCAAATATTGAAATTCACGAATTTAGTACAGGTGTTCACTTTCAACAAAGGAATAATGGTTGGGTGTCTCTGGGTTTTACGGGACAATATATGAACGCCACTATTAACCCTATTCCTACAGTTGTGGAAAGGTCTATTGCTAATCAAGAATTTGCTTTAACTGAAGGATCATCTACAGAAAAACCAGCAATTATTGGACGGGTAGTAGGAAGTGGTGATGATATTTGGTCTGTAATGGCTGTTGTCACACGAGGACAGGATGAAGTGGGACGCAGTGCGGCTTTTTATCGTTATTTTTTATCTCAGGGGGGTAATAACTTACGGTTTATATTAACTTGGTGGGAAAGTGAGCAAAAACCAAGATTTAACCCATTGGATACTCACGGAAGTCCTCACTTATTTGCGGGAGAACCTCCTCAACCTCAAGTGGATGAAACTTTACCATTTAATCAGTTAGAACCGATAGTTTTACCACTAGAAAACCAACATGATTTATATACTCTCAATACATTAGCAATTAGAAAATTCAACCAGTCTAAAAACGGTTTACCTGTTGCATGGGCTTTTAATGTAGAAGCATTGGAAAAACCGGAGCGTTTTCAAGTAATTCAACCAGCATCAAAAAGAGCTTATGATGGATTAAAACGAGCCATTGCTAATGCTGCTCAGGTTGTTTCAGCAATAAATGTTGATGAAGCGGCGTTAAAATCTGCTATTCGGAGTTTAATGAATAGTTCTACTATCAAACCAGAAGCAGTACAGGAAATTGTTAAAGGGTTAGAAAATAAGGAAATTAAATCTGATTATTGGGAGAGTTTATTTAATGCTCAAGGTGCGGATAAAGCTCTTAAACAAAAAATTTATAGTCCCCAAATGGTGCGACTAATGACGCTGAGAGCAATGGTAATTCCAGAAACTTTACCGCAGTTTTTGGAATGGTTGAATATTCAAGCTGGTAAGAAACCTGATGAAAGTCAAACTGTGTCTTTAGATTTTCAATCTAAAATTAGTGGCTATCTCAAAGAACAAATAATTTATGGAATTGAGTTTCTGCTGATTGAGTTATTACAAGAACAAATCATACCTGAGCGTGTAGCTTGGTTATTAAATGCTAAAGGTAGTGCTTGGGCTTCTTGTCATAAAGAGTTTGTTAGTGCTTTAAAGAATGATTTGACTATAATTGCTAAGGTTGGTAGTTTACCTAAATCTCAGCATAAAGAGTATTTTAATCTGTTAAAATTTGATAATAAAATTTGGGATAGATTAATTAATGGCTGGTTAAATGTTAACCGTGGTGGCAATTTAACTGATTATTATCCTTTAGCGAAATTATTTGAATCTACAGGAGATTACAAATTGGCTGCATATTTTTATCAACTGAGTTGTGCTTCAGTTCCTAAAGATGTTTTTTCTAAACTTCCTAGTGATGTAGCATTAAATAAATTTAAAGGTCAATATTTAGGATTAAATCTAAAGAGCAAAAAAAATACATTTGATAAAATTGAGGAATTCGCAAATGATAATTTTATTCCTATTGCTATTGGTATAATATTATCTTTTACTGCGGGTATTTTGTCATTAGTCTGGATAAGTTTTATTACAAAAAATCATATAACTGACAATAAAAATATTCCTCTGAAAAGCCAACCAAATCCAAACAAAGATGAACAAATAAAAGAAATAGAAAAACATATAGGAATAAAGCCTGAAAATTTTCAGAAAACAATTGCGGCTATTCTAGATATTAGTAGTTCAAATACATCTAGCACAGCAGAAACAAGTTTCAACAAAATAATGCAGAAAATAGGTATAAACGATAATTCAATTACCTATAAAGATTTCAAAAATGGGAATATTAGAACAGATACCAATAATACAAAAAAAGTAGCCAAAGCTATATTGGAATTTCAAATTAAAATTCAAAAAAGAGATCATAAAATTAAACGCACAGCATATTTAGACAAAGGAGATGAGAACACTGGATTTGAAAAGTTAAAAAATGAAGTTAAAAAACAACAACGATAACAGCTATTTACCAAATTAATGAACTCAGAAGCATCACTAAAACCAGCGATAAGGAAATTAATCCACAGTTCCCAAGTCAAACCGGAAGCTGTGCAGGTAATTGTTGAAGGGTTAGAAAATAAGGAAATTAAATCTGATTATTGGGAAACTCTATTTAATAAAGAAGGTGCTGACATTGCGATAAAACAAAAAATTTATAGTCCCCAAATGGTGCGACTAATGACGCTGAGAGCAATGGTAATTCCAGAAACTTTACCGCAGTTTTTGGAATGGTTGAATATTCAAGCTGGTAAGAAACCTGATGAAAGTCAAACTGTGTCTTTAGAGTTTCAAAAAGGTATTCGGGCTTTATTTCCTAAAGAACAAATTGCAGAAGGAATTAGATATCTACTATTAAATTTATTGAATAAGAAAATATCAGTAGATAGTCTTTCTTGGTTATTAATGATAGATGGTAGTGTGTGGGGTCATGCTCAAAAAGAGTTTATCGCCGATGTTAGATATGATTTACAATTAATTGATAACTATTTTATTAGACAATATCAAAATGGTTTATCTGACAACTTTTTTAAATTCCAAAAGCAAGTTTGGACGAGTTTAATAAATAATTGGAGAAATATTCAACAAAGATATTATAAAGGAGAAGAATATCAACCTTTTGCTGAATTATTTGAAAAGTTCCAAGAATATGACCTAGCTGCATATTTTTATCAAGTAAGTCAAAGCAACGTTTCTAATGATTTATTTTATAACATAGCCTATGAAAAATATCTCCGACTTAATCCTAATGGAGATAAACTTTCTAAAGTTTTGTTTTATGAGGTGGCTTATCAAGAATATCGCAATTCTAATATTGTTGTTTACGGCTTACTGATTAAACGGAAACCAACGTTTATTGAATTTATTATCAATTTTGTAATCCAAGGTTTGATTTCACCCAGCATAAATTTTACTAGCAGTTTAATCAAAAACACTATTGAGTTTCTCGTAGATTTAATAAAGTGGATTTTTACAGCTATTATTTGGTTAGTGTGTATATCAATGGGTTTGGCGGCTTTTGGTTTCGGAATTCAAAATTTTGGAGTATTTTTTATAATATTCATATTTTACTTAATTGCTGCAAGTCCAAAAAAATAATTAAATGAGAATACAAAAACCATGAGAATCTATCTTTACATACTAGCCGGCATTACATCAGCTTTAATAGGCTGGAATATAGGTCAATTTTTTCTTACAGATTTGGGGTTATTCAAACAATTTCCCGAAATTACTCTATTTCCCTGTATAGCCATTTCCCTAGCATTTGGCATGATCCTAAATGAAATATTTATCAGCAACCCCACTAGACCAAAACGCAGTTTTCAAACTGCACAAAAGCCCCTATTAATAGCCTTGGGTTTAGGTACAGTTTCAGGTTTAATTGCTGGTATTATTTCCCAAATTCTGTTTTTACCAATTATTCGTGTACCTACTCCCATTGTGAGAACATTAGGATGGTTATTAATTGGCAGTTCTGTAGGGATTGCAGAAGGTTTAAGTTGGCGCTGGTATAGTATGGAAGCGGGGAGTAAAAAACGCTTTCAACAAAGATTAAAAACCAGTATTATTGCCGCAAGTGGGGCAAGTTTTGCAGCAGCAATTATATTTGAAATTATTCGCTTAATGTTGGGGACAATGCCGATAGAATTTAAAGGTATAGAAGATCCTATTGGTTTTGGTATTTTAGGTTTATTGCTAGGTGGCGTTTTTAGTCTTACTAACTCCCCTAGTTATATTGCCGCTTTGCGGGCTGGGACTGGTTTTGAGTATAGAGAAATTAAAAATGATAGGAAACTTCCCTCATTACCAAATATCAATCAATCACATCCTTTTATTGATAAATCTGTACTTTCTTTTGTGACAGAAAATGATAATATTAAGGATGATCAAATTGAAGAAGGTTTATCTATTCAATTACCTGCAAATGGGACTATTAGAATAGGTTCTACTATCAAAGATACACACATTTCTATTCCTGGTTTACCTTTCCATCTTGCTGATATTAAATTAGAAAAACGGACAGCAATTCTCATACCCAATGTTCGGTTTATTAAGGCAATAGAAGTGAATGGAAACAAGGTTAAATCTGGTCGTGGTATACCTTTAAAACATAATTACGTATTGACATTTTACCAAATTAAGAAAGATGGCATCAATGAAGAAAAATATTATCGTTTTGTCTACTATAACCGCTTCCTTGACCCACAAGCTTAGTTTATCTTGCCTGTTATTAATATGCTGGATATTACCTAGTTTAGCTAATGTTAAAACTTCTGAAATCGTTGGTAGTCCTACAGTTAAAGATGACAGAGTAACAATTAGAATTAAAGTCAACAATCAAGAAGATAGACCCTTAATGGGTTTAGAAGATACTAATTTTAAATTGACCGTTGATAACAAGGAAACCAAATTTAAACCTAAAGATTGGAAAAGTCCAGAAGAAACTGTACCTCCTCCAGCTTGGATTATAGTTTTACTAGATTTTAGTGGCAGTATGAATCAAGTAGATAGTGGAGGAACTAAAAAAATAGCAGGTGCTATTAATGCGATTCGTCAATTTACTAAGATTTCTGGTGAACGCGGTGGAAATACCCAAATTTCTATAGTTCCTTTTGGAAAAGCTGGTAGTAAGTGTCCTGAATCTATTGTAAATAAAGAAACTCTGGATAAATTTCTAGCGGCCAATGATTTTAAACTGCAAAATAATCTGGATTATTTATCAAGTTTGACTCCCTGTGCGTCTACAGATTTATATGAACCTTTAACCAAAGCAGTGAAGTTTTTAGCTAATACTGAGGACTCCCGGTTTTACTTACCAAAAAGTTCTTCCCAACCACAACCCAGACTATCAATAATTCTCCTGTCTGACGGATATCACAACGCAGTTAATGAAGCAACTGATTTTGCAGCTTTAACTAAGTTGCTTAAAAACAATGAAAATATTACAGTACATACTTTAGGTTATGGATTGACACCACAACAATTAGGTGTAAAATACAAGTTAGACAAACCTGCTACTCGTGCTGATTTGAA
Organism: Dolichospermum sp. ST_sed8; assembly: GCA_028658405.1. Classification (GTDB taxonomy): domain Bacteria; phylum Cyanobacteriota; class Cyanobacteriia; order Cyanobacteriales; family Nostocaceae; genus Dolichospermum. The sequence continues at coordinate 8,064 of JAKOGY010000072.1, forward strand.
TAAACGTAAAGTACCCGAAGCAGAATTTGTAGACCAAAAAAGACTAGCGGAAATTGCCAAATTAACGGGGGGAATTGCGGAGTTTTCTGGTAATGCGGAAAGGATAGCCGAGAACTTGCAATTATTTCTGAATGCGTTGTTAGGAGAGTATGAAATTACCTTTACTCAACCTAATGCAGAAAGGGGTTCTAAGCACAAAGTTCAGGTGGAAGTGAGTTCTCAAGATGGTAAAGCCAAGGAGTCGCAAATCATAGAATATATTATGCCTGTATTTGGGCGATCGCTGCCTTTGGGAGTACGTCTAATCATGGTAATATCAGTGCTATTTATAGTCATAATTTTTGGAATAGTCCCTTTTCACTACTGGGGAAAACATTTAAAAGCAGAAGCACAAAGGGACTAATAATTCTATGAGGATATTTGAAAAACATCGGCGAATATTTTTATTTTCTTTGAGTCTTTATTTTCTCACTGCTTGTTCTCAAAATCAGCCAGCAAATCAAGTAATTACCTCCCAATGTCCTAGTCAACCAACAGCAGTTTTAGAAACCAACAATGTTAAACCTATTTCCCTCAGTTCTCAAGCTATTACCGAAACAGGTATGGTGACTAATAATAAATCACTTGGTTATACTTTTACAGCTAAATCAGGTGACAAACTGGTTTATAAAACTAATCAAGATATTTGTATTTGGATTTATACCCCAGACAATCAATTAATTACTAATCCTATTTTACCTCTTGATGGTAAATATACAGTTCAACTTGCTGCTATCAAGGGTTCTACTACTTTTGATTTAGCATTGGAATTAGAGGAAAATAATACACAACCTGTTAATTTATCATCTTCTCCTATTCCCACACCTTTAGAAACAACTCAGGTGACTACCCCCAGATTAGCAAAAACTACAAATACTATAACAACTCTCAAATTGATCGCTAACTGTGATGTAGTCAATATTGAATCTGGACAATTAGCACTGCGGTTTACACCCAACGGTACAGCTAAAGCAGGTTTAAATAATGGTGATCAGGTTATACTCCGAAAACAACAAAGTATTTGGGCTTATGTTACTGTCATCAATGGACCAAATAAAAAAGTTGACAGTTTGGAAGGATGGGTTAATTCTAATTATCTTTCTTGTAATAATAATGCCATATCAAATTCAAATAATGTTGATAGACCATCACCAGGGACAGCCATAAAAGATTACTATATTCAGATTAATAATAAACAATATCAAACAGCTTGGGATATTTATCCAATCGCAGTCAAAGAAAATAAAGAATTACATCCAGATGGTTACAATTCTTTTATTGAATGGTGGGACAAGGTTGATTATGTAAATATTGATAAAGTTAGTGTTGAAGAAGAAATTTATGATAATGCTATCGTCAATATTAGCACTCGCTATAAAATGAAAAGTGGTAAAGTTTCACCTATTAAACTCAATTTTTATCTGAATTGGAATAAAGAAAATCAAAGGTGGTATGTTACTAAAATTCAACATGAATAAATATTTAATCTTAAAAAATAAAAAAACGAAAATGAAAAAACTACTTATCTATTCCACCTGTCTATCAATTCTCAGTTGTCAAAATGCGTCTATTTCCTCTAATTCTGTCAGTTCCTCTGGTTGTGCTGATAAACCTACAGGTTCTCTCAGCAAGAAAGATGTAGAAGAAGTTGTATTAAATGAAGGAACAATCACTAAATCTGGTCAAGTTAATGCTAGTAAATATCATGGTTATACGTTTACAGCTAAATCAGGTGAAAAACTGATTTATAAAACTAATCAAGATATTTGTATTTGGGTTTATACCCCAGATAATCAATTAATTAATAGTCCTATTTTACCTCTTGATGGTAAGTATACGGTTCAAGTTGCTGCTATGCGCGGTTCTACTACCTTTGATTTAGCATTGCAATTACAAAACGATGCAGACAAATTATTATCATCAGCACAACCAACACCTTTAGAAACCAGTCAGACTAATATAGAAAATTCCCCCAGAAAAGATGCGGCTGATTTTATTAGAAATCATTATTTATCTCTAAACAACCGTGAATATAGTCAAACGTGGAATCAACTATCAAATCAGTTTAAAAATAATCGTTCTGGTACTTATGCAGAATATCAACAATGGTGGAATAGTGTAAAAAAAATAAGAATTGGTGATATTAAAATTGTCAATGACAATGGTAATAATGTTACTTTAGATATTGAATTATGGTATTATATGAATACTGGTACAATTGCTCAAGATTCTCGCAGTCGTATTTATTTAATATGGAATCAAAATGATAATAGATGGTTAATTAATGATAAATCTGAACCATAATAAAAGAACGATAATGATGAAAATTAATTCTTGTTTAGCAAATCTGAGATGATTTAATATGTTTAAAAAAATAATTGTCTACTCTACCTGTCTATCAATTATCGGTTGTCAAGCAATAGAAAATCCTCTAGCTAATGTTTCCTCTAATGCTATCAGTTCCTCTGGTTGTGCGGAAAAACCTATAGTTTCGCTGAGTGGAAAAGATGTAGAAACTGTTGCATTAAATGAAAGTACAATTACTAAATCTGGTCAAGTTAGTGCTAGTAAAAATATCGGCTATACCTTTACAGCAACAACAGGACAGAAATTAAGTTATAGCACTGATGCGGATATTTGTATTTGGGTATTTACTCCAGATAATGAAATTCTCAAAGGTGGAGAATTATCTAAAAATGGTAAATATATTATTCAAGTTGCTGCACCTCAAGGGGCAAAAACGTTTGATTTAAAAATGAGTTTAGGACTTTTAGAAACTGCTTCTAGTACCCCTACTGAATCACCTACTAACAATCCTGAAAATACTTCTGAAAATAATAATTCTCAATCTAGTTTAGAAAATGATAATCTCCAACCAGAAAATGATATTTCTCAAGAACAAGCATTAGAATTAGTCCAGAAATGGTATGCAGCTAAACCCCGCATATTTGCGCCGCCTTTTGATAGAGATTTATTAAACGAACTAGCCACAGGAAAACTTTATCAAAGAGTGGGAGGTGAAGGTGGTTCAATAGATTGGTTACAAAAATATAATCGTTACTATACATACAATAAATCAGCAATTACAAATATTATGGGTTTTTCTAGTTCTGGAAGCAGACCATATATTAAGGTTAGAGTGGTAGAGGAATTATATTTACAAGGTGAAAAAGGAATTGATAAAACAAATTCTGGTGAATATAAAATTGATTATATTTATTTTTTTACAAAAGAAAATGGTACATGGAAAATATATAATAATGAAAATATATAATAATGAAAAAATATCTGATGCTGAGTAATAATTTTTATTAAAAACCAATATTTAATAACAGTATGCTTAACCTATTTAACCGCTTAAAAAACAACAAACCCCTACTATTTGGATTATACGGTGCTAGTGGATGTCTCACAGCCGCAATCCTATTAGGAGAACCATTTTTAGCCTTAACCAAAGCTAAACCAAACCCACCCGCCCCCGTCACTCCCCAAGCCATAGTTTTATTAATTGACGCATCCTCAAGTATGAGTTATGGAAAATTAACAGAAGTCAAAACAGCAGCTAGTAGATTTATAGAACGTCGTGACCTACAAAAAGATCAACTAGCAGTAGTCAGTTTTGGAGGGGAAATTAAAACCGCTACTCCACTCACACAGGACGCTAACACCTTAAAAAATGCCATTGATACTCTATCAGAAAGTGGGAGTACACCAATGGCTGAAGGTATTGACACAGCTTTAGGAGAATTACAAACAACTACATTAAATAAAAACATCATTTTATTTACCGATGGTGTCCCAGATGATCCGAATTTTGCTTATAATTCAGCCCTAGCTGCCAGAAACATGGGAGTAAAACTAATTGCAGTTGCTACCGGGGATGCTGATATAAATTATTTAACTCAAATTACAGGCGATGGCTCATTAGTATTTTATGCTAATTCCGGTCAATTTGAGCAAGCCTTTCGCAACGCAGAAGCCGCAATTTATAAACAATTAGTTGAATCTGATTCCAGCGAAAACTACAGTATCACCTATTTAGTATTATTCACTGGTGGTTGGACGGCATTTTTAGCCATGGGAATATCCCTAGCTTTAATTATGGGACAAAACCGCTATATGCGCCTTCCCTTATTAACAGTAAATAAAGGCATTATTAGCGTCTTTGGTAGTCTGGTTGCGGGAATGATAGCAGGTGCAACCGGACAAATTGTATTTGTACCTCTCTCTAATATAGCTGGGTTAGAAATAATTGGTAAAATTGTTGCATGGGGAATTATCGGTGCATTAGTAGGAGTAGGAACTAGGTTTTTTGTTCCCAATTTAAAACTCAAAAATGCTTTATTAGGTGGAACAATTGGGGGAGGAGTTGGTGGTAGTGGTTTCTTACTTACAGCCAGTATTTTCGGCGATGTTTTGGGGCGTTTATCCGGTACGTCTATTATAGGATTTTTCATTGGTTTAATGATAGCCTGGATAGAACAAAAGCAGTTAGAATCACAACCATATTTATTAGTAAATTGGACTCCAACGGAACAAACCACATATTTATTAGGGACAAAGCCAATTTTAATTGGTAGTTCCTTAAATGTAGAAATTCCCTTAAATGCCTCCGATGGATTTACACCGATTACTGCTAAAATCTTTAAAGAAGGAGAAAACATTATTATGCAATTTGATCAAGAATATGCAGCTATAAAAAACATGAAAAAAACTAGTCAAGATTTAAAAGTCGGTGATACCCGTAAATTAGGACAAATCACTATAGAAGTTAAAGATAAAACTGTTACCAAAAATGGTTAAATAAATGGTTAAATATACATTTAATCTCAAACTTAAAGATTCACCAGAACAATATACTTACACCTTAGATTTAACCCCAAATCAAGAAGATATGCCAGAACAGATTTTTACCCCCACTATCAAAGAAGATATCCGCACAACCTTACAAAAACTTAGCCTCTCAGCAATTAAAGATCATCAACTCAACAACATTATTCAAACTTGGGTAGAAGATATTAGAGAAGGCTATAGATTTAGTTCTCTAACTCTCAATTTGCGGTTATTAATAGAAGAGAATATTGATAAACTCCATGAAACAGGAAATCAAGAAATCCCGAAAATAATTGAGCCAGATATATCAAATATAGAACCTCAATTTGGTATGCTTCCTCCTTTAAATTTTATTTAATTATTCAATTAGGAAAGAAAAATGCAGAATAATCTTAACATTAGTATTACTCCCCATCGGGAATTTATGCCGGCTGATGCAGCAGCACAAAAATTATTTGTGATGTTGAAATTACGTCCTACTAAAGATGTCGCTACAAGTTCCCCACATACCACATTTACCTTTGTTATTGATACCAGTGGTTCAATGTATGAAGTAGTATCAGGAGAGTCAAAACCAACTGGTATTACATATCAACAAGATGGCAAAGCATATCAACAGGTTACAGGGGGAAAATCAAAAATAGATATAGTCATTGAATCCTTATTAGCATTAGTCCGTTCGGGAAAATTGACCACCAGCGATCGCATTGCTATAGTCCAATTTGATGATAATGCTTCCCAAACTATCGGTTTAACCAGTGCTACAGAAATTAATCAACTAGAAAATGCGATCGCCCAACTTCGTGACTTTTCCGGTGGTACACGCATGGGTTTAGGATTACGTCGGGCATTTGATATCTTAAGTGAACAACAAATGACAGTTAGACGTACCCTATTATTTACCGATGGACAAACATTTGATGAAGATCAATGTCGGTCAATTTCTAGTAAATTTGCCACTAATAATATCCCGATCACAGCATTAGGAGTAGGTGAAGAATTTAACGAAGATTTGCTTACTCATCTCAGCGATTCTACAGGAGGAACATTATTTTATATTGTCCCAGGAACAGCTATAGGTACACAAATTTCTATCCTCGATTTACCCAACAAAATTATTGCCGAATATAGCCAAGCCCAACAAGAAGTTATCACCAATCTAGCCTTAACAGTAAAAACAGTCAAAGGAGTAGAACTAACTCGCATAGTTCGCGCTTACCCCACCCAAGCCGAGTTTCCCATTAATCAAGATCCTCATCCTTTAGGAAATGCGATCGCTAATGACGAAACCATATTTATCCTCGAATTTACTATTAATGATCGCCCCGCTGCTCGTGTTCGGATTGCCCAACTAGGATTAACTTATGATATTCCTGGGCAAAAAATACGCGGTGAACTACCACCACAAAACCTAATTATCCAATTCGTTCCTGGACAACAAAATGCCGCCCAAGTCAATCAAGAAGTTATGGATTATGTACAACAATGCAACATAGCTAACCTCGTCAACCAAGCCACAAAAATAGCAGAACAAGATCCTCAAAAAGCTGAACAACTATTAGAAACAGCCCGACGAATGACCATGAAAATCGGCAATAAGGACATGACAGAATCCTTAAACAACGCCCAAGAAGAACTCCGCAAAACCAAAAAAATATCCGATGGAACTCGGAAAACCGTTAAAATGGGTGCAAAAGGTAAAACCGTAAAAATGGGCAACGATATTAACGAACTGCCTTCAGAAGAAGAAATGCGAAAACTCACGGGAACATAAATAATTATTAATTAAACATTCCCCATTTCAAACTTTGCGTCTTTGCACAAAAAAATAATTATTAAAAATAAGGCAAACAATACCATGATTACCTGTACAGCTTGCGGCTATGATCAAAACCCAGACAACACAGAATTTTGTAACGCTTGCGGTTCAGAACTACAAACTGTCCCCACACTGCAACCGAAAATAGAACCAGTCTTAGCACCTACAGTCATTCAACCAACCATACCAGAACCCAACTATCCCCCAATTATTGCCGATCCTCCTACAATTACCAACACATTCACAACTGCCAAACTAACATCCAAACAAACAAACGCCCCCATACCAGAATTCATCATAGATAATAACGCTATTGTCGGTATATTTGATTCAGATATCGGACCTGTAGATATTGATTTAGAAACATTCTTTGGAGGAGAAACAGTTTCTCGTAACCATGCTGAAATTTATCAAGAACTAGGAACATGGAAAGTCAAAGACTTAGGTTCTACCAACGGAGTATTTATCAAACCAAAAGGACAAACGCGCTTTAGTGCCAGAATTACCGTACCCACCCCCTTAAACTCAGGTGATGAAATAGCATTTGGTAAAGTTAGATTTCTCTTTCAAACTATCTAAAAAAATCGAAAGTTCCCTCTTGTGGGGTGGGCATCTTGCCCGCCTTATACCGCTTTTTATATGGCAAAATCCATGAACAAACCGACAAATCAAACCCCATTAATAATTCAAGAAAACATCTGTTTTCAAATACAAAATCTGCAACTTGAAATCATCTCCTATTTAGGACAACTCACACCAGACATTTACTACTTTCAAGTCAACATCACATCTCATCAACCAGGTTTACTGAGAATAGGTGCAACTGACAGCGCACTCAACCGAGAAGTAAAATTGAGAAACCAATTAGGTAATTACAAATTAATTTCTGAATTACTTGCACACACCATAGAAGACAATATAATTATTAATATTCTCCCACAAACTACACCCGAAATTGAAAATAGCCTTTTTCCAATAATAGAACCAATAATAGAAATAGAAACACAATCAGAATATCTAGAAGAAGAATATTATCCAGAAACAGAAATTATCACCAATACATCAAATCAAAAACTCCTCCTTCTCACCTACCTACCACAAGAAAATCAAACCCTAGAAACTTGGCTAAAAACAGAACATTCCCTAGAAGAATCATTATTTATTATCAGTCAAATCTGTCAATTGTTCCGCTATCTTCATCAAAGAGAATGGTGTTTTATTAACATTCTTCCCCAATTTATTCAAATGGGAACACCCATACAATTTTTCGACCTCAGCAGTGCCTATCCTTTAGGGAAAATTCTCGATTCCGGCTTAGTTGGAAATTATTGCGCCCCCGAATTAGCATACTGTAAAAACCCAATTCAGGAAACAATGAGTAGTTATACAGTTGCAGCCTTATTGTATCATATAATTCACCAACAAAACCTACCTCCAGACCCAACCATAGAAATACAAATTAATCCTATTCCTCATCTTTATCAAATCTTGAAAATTTGCCTATCTTCTCTCCCAGAAGAAAGATTTCCTTTAGAACAACTATTAAAAATATTAGTTAGCACCCGGCAAGAAATTAGCATACCAAAAATTAACTGGGAAATAGCCAGCAGTTCTACTCTTGGATTATCAATAAATCGTCTAAAAAACGAAGATAACTATGGCATTAAACAACAAAAAATAAGTGATACAGAAACCGTTATTTTAGCTGCTATTGCTGATGGAATGGGGGGAATGTCTCAGGGAGAATTAGCCAGTAAATTAGCAATCAAAACAGTATTAGAAGCACCTGTACCGACCGAAATTAACACCAGAGAACAAGATCAAGAATGGTTAACATCCTTATTTATTAACGCCAACGAAATAGTATCAAATCAAGTAAAAGATGGGGGAACAACCCTGAGCGTCATTTTTGGCATATCCCAACAATTAATCATTGGTCATGTTGGCGATAGTCGCATTTATTTATTACGTCAAACAGAAATCAAACAACTCAGTCAAGATCATTCTCTCGTAGCCATGTTAGTAGCCAGTGGACAAATTACAGAAGCAGAAAGTTTAGAACATCCAGATAGAAATGTCCTAACAAAATCTATCGGTGCAAAACGCAGATTAAGTGATGGCTACGTTCAAGATTTAAGACAAACTACCCCAGAATTATCTATGAAATTAGAAGATCAAGATATCATTTTATTATGTTCTGATGGTGTTTGGGACTTGGTTTCTAAAAGTGAATTAGCCGAAATTTTCACCACTGAACCAAACCTACAAACAGCCGTCAATATTACTATTAATAAAGTCTTACAACGTGGTGCATCTGATAATGCCACCCTATTAGCATTACAATTTTTAGTTAACAGGAATACTTAGATTACCAATCACCAATTACCAATTACCAATTACCAATTACCAATTACCCATTACCCATTACCCATTACCCATTACCCATTACCCATTACCATCTATGCAATGTCCCACCTGTCTCACCGACAATTTAGATGATGCTATTAGTTGTATTGCTTGCGGTACACTTTTAACCTCTGATTCCACTACATCAAATCTGCATCTATCTCCAGGAACATTACTGGGAAACGGCAAATATAGAATAGAGAACATATTAGGACAAGGTGGGTTTGGTATTACTTATGCAGCAACTTATATGCAAAATATGGCTAAAGTTGCCATCAAAGAACTATGGCCAGAAAATGCTGCTAGACAAGGTAATACAGTTTTATGGCCAATGTCAATTACTCCTATACAACGTCAACAACAATTACAAAAATTCCAAATAGAAGCAAGCTTTTTACAAAAATGTGTTCATCCGCATATTGCTAAAATTTATGACTGGGTTGCAGAAAATAACACTGCATACATGATCATGGAATTGCTTGTTGGTAAATCATTAGATAAGATATTAGCAGAAGAAGGAATACTAGAAGAAAATCGAGTTAAACATTATTTTTTACAAATTGCTGATGCTTTAAAAGTTATTCATAGCCATAATTTACTACATCGAGACATCAAACCAGAAAATATAATTGTTGTTTCTTCTGATAAAGCTGTATTAATTGATTTTGGCGCAGCCAGAGAATTTATTGCCGGTCAAACTGGAGATATGACCAGAATTTTAACACCGGGATACGCACCTTATGAACAATATATTCAAAAAAGTAAACGTTTTCCTGGTACAGATATTTATGCTTTATGTGCATCAATGTATGAACTATTAACAGCACAATTACCAGCAGAAGCCACAGATCGAGCCAGTGCATTTTTACAAAATAGTTCGGTAGATACATTAAGTTCACCGCGACAGTTACGCCCTAATTTAAGCTTGTTGATGGAAAAAGTGATATTAACAGGGATGCAATTTAGGGTTGAAGATAGATTTCAAACTGCTGATGAATTAATTGATGCTCTCAATGGTAAATTTATTTCTCCTCAACATAAACGAGCTAAAGAATTAGTCAAGCAAGGTAAATTAGTTGATGCAGCACAAGCATATCAAAAATATTTGCAGCTAGAACCAAATCATGGAGAAGCAGTAGTAGAGTTAGCATTATTACAAATATATATTGATGATCAACAAGCAGAAATAGCCGCAAAAATAGCCATCCATTTACAACCAAAAGACGGCAGAGGTTATGGAGTTTTAGGACTGATTAATTGCCGACAAACAAAATGGACAGATGCAGTTAATAATTTACAACAAGCTGCTAATTTATCACCTCATGAAACTTGGATACAAGCTAATTTTGCTTGGGCATTAGCTAAATCTGGTAATTGGCAAGCAGCCGAAAATATAGTAAATCAAGCATTGCAATTACAGCCTGATTGTACTTTTGCTTTAAGTTTGCAAGCTTGGATATATGTACGGCAACAACAATGGAAATTAGCTATTCGTGCAGCTACGCAAGCAATATTTAAAATGCAATTTCAATTAAAATCTCAATTACAGCAAAATTCCCATAATAATGATAAACAATTACAATATTGGCTATATTCTTATTTAATTATTGCCTTAGAAAAAGCTATTGTCACCAAACAAGCGAATGACGTAGAAAGAAGAATTGAAGAATTTATTAATCAAGCACCTGATAGTTCTATAGCTTGGGGTTTAAAAGGTTGGAAACAAGCTACTCAATATTTATGGAAAGATGCCCTTACCAGTTTTGAACAAGCTAGTCGTCAAACATCAATTCCCAGTTGGGTGTTACTTAATCACGCCATTACTCAGGAGAATTTACAAAATTATCAAAGTGCAATTGAATTATATGAAAATCACATTCAAAAATTTACATCCCCAGCCTTTATTTTCTTTCGTATCGGCACTTTATATGCTCAAATAGGAGAATGGGAAAAAGCCAAGTTATATCTAGAAAAATCCCTTGAATATAACTCCAATTATGCCGAAGCCTATCATAACTTAGGTTGGGTATTATTAAATATTAAAAGTCAAGATGGACAAGTAGAAAACAGCCGCCAAATGTTATCTACTTATAGTAAAGCTATAGAATTATATGCACAAACACAGAAATTGTCACAAGCAGCAGCAATTAAACAGGCATTTCAATTAATAGGAGTGAATATTTATACCATTTCTATATAAAGATGCGCTAAATTTGTCAAAAGGCTGTATTTGTTGAATAAACTTCCTTGAAAACTGTTAATAATTATGCTATCCATTTACAAAATACTATATTAACAGGTATATTTAAGAGTTAACCCTGGAATCTCAAATCACCAACTCAAAAACAAATTAATAAAAAATGGATTCTAGCGTTCTCCTGTCGAATATTTTAAATCCACCAGTGTTATTTTTCTTTTTAGGAATGCTGGCAATTTTTCTGCAATCTGATTTAGAAATTCCCCAACCATTACCTAAATTATTTTCTCTTTACCTCTTACTAGCAATTGGCTTTAAGGGTGGATATGAAATTGATGAAAGTGGTATTAATCCCCAAATTGCCCTCACTCTTTTAGCTGCCATTTTCATGGCTTCTGTTGTCCCTATCTACTCATTTTTTATCTTGAAACTGAAATTAGATGCCTATAATGCAGCCGCTATTGCTGCAACTTATGGTTCTATCAGTGCAGTTACCTTTATTACGGCTCAATCTTTTCTTAAAGTTCTTAATATTGATTCTGGTGGACACATGGTGGCAGCATTAGCACTAATGGAATCTCCAGCAATTATTGTGGGAATTGTTTTAGTGAGATTCTTTGCTAAAAGTCAAGAAGAAGGAGAAGAAGAAAAATTTTCTTGGAGTGAAGTTTTTAGGGAAGCTTTCCTAAACGGTTCTGTATTTTTGCTCATTGGTAGTGTGATAGTGGGAATTCTCACAGGCACAAAAGGTTGGGAAAAATTACATCCTTTCACCCAAGATATATTCTATGGAGTGCTATCATTCTTTTTACTAGATATGGGTATGGTAGCTGCTAGAAGAATTAAAGATTTAGCTAACACAGGGTTTTTTCTAATTGGTTTTGGCGTTTTTATGCCTGTGTTTAATGCAATTATTGGCATCTTTATCAGCAAACTAATTGGTATGTCTGAAGGTAATGCTCTCTTATTTTCTGTACTTTGTGCCAGTGCTTCTTATATTGCCGTACCGGCAGCAATGCGAATGACAGTCCCTGAAGCTAACCCCAGTTTATATGTGTCTATGGCTTTAGCTATCACTTTCCCATTTAATATTATTGTCGGTATCCCTTTGTATTTCAACATTATCAAAACTCTAGGAGTTTAATCAGGTGCAAAATGTCAAAAAAATCGAAATAGTTATCAATTCCTTAGAACTACAAAAGGTTCTGAAAATTCTAGATCATATAGGTGTCTCTGGATATACTATTATTGAGGATGTTACAGGTAAGGGATATAGAGGTAGAGTTATTGACGACTTAGAAGGTCATGCACTTACTAATAGTTATGTAATGACTATTTGTAATGAAGAACAAGAACATCAAATAGTTGAAGCTATTAGACCACTGCTCAAAAAATATGGTGGGGTATGTGTTGTTTGTGATGCCAAATCAGTTGTCCATTAGTTAAGTTTTGTAGAGAAATATCAAATAATAAGTGACAAATAAAATTTGATTTTTTGATTAATTACTAGGATTTATTGACGTTTTAGGTTGTAAATACTCCAGTGCAAAAGAAATTATATGATTAGCAACAGCTTATAGTATTGCTATAATTATTTTATACCTTTAAGAGATCATCTTTGGAGTGTAAAAAATGAAATCTTTAATTTCAACTTTCACTCAAAATCTAGATTTTTCCGAAACAGAAATAGAATCCATACTTGCAACACCTTTAAATGAGGTACTTAACTCACCTGCTTTGAAAAAGGAATTGGACAGTTTAGATATTAACTTACTCAAAAAAACCTTACCTACAGCCGGTGCAGTTTTAGCTGAACATCTACCACTTTTTTATGATTGGCTAAAAAATGAATTAGGAGTTCAGCGTGTTCCTGACAGTCCAGACCATACAACAAAATGGGTAGTGGGTTTTCTCAACAATCAAGAAAGTATTAATCACTTAGTTGAATTACATCGTCCTGTACCCCACGCAGCTTTAGAACAAGCTGTTCCTCGTTTGGTGGGCTTATTTGATGGGGTTGAAGAAGAAAAAGTGCGTCAAGAATGGGAAAAAGCAGTTGCAGCACTTTGTTTAGTATTAGTTGTTGATGCTCGTGAACAGGAAAAACTTGCTAATTAAAATGTCTGAATCAGGATACCCACCGATTTAAGGATTGACAGGATTTAATGAGATATTTGCAAACTTTCTGTTTTTCAGATTATTTCATCTTGTTTTCCGCGAGATACCCCATCCTCAGCGAAGCAGGGTGGGGAGGGATAGTGCGTTTAATTTAATGGCTCGATGCCGTTAAATTAAACATTCTCCGAGTTGACAACACGATTAAACCCGTGTAACGCTTAATCAATCGGACTTTTTTAGCTGTACATTGTCCTAATCGTTTCCAGTTGGAATCACTAACTGAAACTTGTTTTTCTGTGTCTCCACTAACCCAACCAAAAAATGTTTTTTGTCCTTGGGTAGCTTCCACAAAATCACCTTTTCTAAATCCATGCCTCGTAGTAGTTCCACCATATTTACGTCTATTCCCAGATGAAGAGAAAACCATTAAATG
>JAKOGY010000073.1 GCA_028658405.1 Dolichospermum sp. ST_sed8
TAATTTAGTGAACTATGTTGAAAAAATCATTCGAGAATTTGGAAAAGAATATAAAATTAATTTTGCTTAGGTACTTATCAACGAAATCTACTAAAAATATTCCCTCTGATATATGCAAAATTATATTCATATAAGCTAGTAATGTTTTCTCAGAATTAAAAATAAATGTAAGTAACATGAGCTTTTAGAAACTGGTAAGAGGCAATTTAATAGTACTGCAGTACTGTATTTAGGATGAAAAAGGCAGATTCACACTACACCTCTATTTACTATATTAGACTCAAAGACATCTTATTTGCCAGATTCACCGAGCAATTCTTAATGGTAATTACCCGATCTCTGGGCATAGAATAAAATCTGTAGGGGCAATTATTCCATGTAATGTTTTCTCAGAATTAAAAATAAATGTAAGTAACATGAGCTTTTAGAAACTGGTAAGAGGCAATTTAATAGTACTGCAGTACTGTATTTAGGATGAAAAAGGCAGATTCACACTACACCTCTATTTACTATATTAGACTCAAAGACATCTTATTTGCCAGATTCAGGGGCAATTGATGAATGCCCCAAATTATCAAGAAACGCGTTTTCTCTCAACTTTCTTTAATACTTGCCATCTTTGTTGTAACTGCTGCCAGTTGGGAGTATGTCCACCATAACGCCAACTCACATAAGCATGACAGATTTCGTCTATAACCTCAGCTATTTCTGGGGAATGGTGTTGGGATGAAAACTGGGCATACTCTAGGGGTGTTTGACTAGGATGCTTACCTAAACCCTTGTTAGCAGTCCATTGCAGCATTTGTTGATAAAGTCTTTCCATTGGGGGTAATTTCTTTAACCAACGGAGGTTAAGCCACTTACGCCATTGTCCCCAACCGAGCCAACCGAAGAAAGCGGCAATTGTCCCCACGATTAAACCAGTTAATATCCCTAACCAACCTTTCGTAAATAAAGCCAAAAACCAGGCTATTCCTTGGAATAACCAGCTAAATATCGTCCCAAACACAGTATTTAAAATAGCTGTAATTGGAGAAGGTAGCCAACCAGCTACCCAATTCCAAAATTGACGGAGGACACTAAAAGTTTGATCTTCTTCAATGGAAGGAGGAATCAAGGGATGTCCAGGAATGGGATCAAAGGTAAACCAGCCATACTTAGGAAAATAAACTTCCGTCATCGCGTAGGCATCCGTGTTACGGACAACATACATCCCTGTAAACGGATTAAACTCCCCTGGAGCAAATCCCGCTACTAATCGGGCTGGAATGCCAACAGAACGCAGCATCACTGTTAATACAGTAGAAAAATGGTCTGGATAGCCGCCTTTATTTTTGAATAAAAAGGTTTCTACTAAATCATCCTTTTCATCCAAATAAGGCAAGTCTAAGGGATTTGTGGGGAGGGTGTAATTTTGTTTAACATACTGAGCTAAGTAGAGAGCTTTTTCGTAAGCTGAATCTAAGTTTTTAGTCCCTGGAGAACGGGAAACCCGCTGTTGATCATAACTAGCCAGGATTTCTTCAGTCCGTTTGCGGACTTTATCGGCAATTTCTGGGGGGATTGGTAGGTAATACTTTTTAATATTGCCTGGATATTTAGTTGAGGCTTTACTTAACAAAGAGCGATCGCGGTAGGGAACATCGGAAACTACAGTATATGTTAGACCCTCGGACAATTGCACTGGCGCACGTAAACCATCTTCCTGATCAACTGCTATTGCGGGTGTGGGAAAATACAAACCTTTGGGATAGGACATCGCTGGAATCAGGTTAGGCATCTCTGACACCAAACTATAAGTTTGGACTACCTCTTTTGTCAGAGTCATGAAGGGTGGAAAATCAATAGAAATGCGGGAAGTCCAAGGTGATTGTCTGAGGGTAGTAACTTGATCATTTCGAGAAATCTTCCAACCTTTACCTGTATAACTGTCAAAAGCCAAAACTCGCCAAAAACCTGCTGCTTGCGATCGCACACGCATTACCACCTTGGGTTTCAGTTGTCCCCGGAGGTTTTGGTTCATCTCGCTATTGAAACCGTAATAAAAATTATCGTCTAATTTTCCTGGTTCACCAGCTTTTCCTGATCCATCAGCACCATTACCATTACCCTTGCCTTCACGGACATAACCAGGGTTAATGATACTACGCCCTGTAAAATTTTCTGGGATTTTCAGCGGCGCACTCACAGGAAAAGACCGGAGTTGATAACCAGGAACCCGGGGTAAAATTGCAAAAATCCCCAGTCCTAAAGCCACAATCACCAAAAAATTTAAAATTAGAAACTTAAAATTGAAACTAGAATTATTCTTTCTGAGAGATTTTTCGGAATTTGATTGCTTGAAACCTAAGCGAGAACGGTAATCCAGCACTAAAGTTGGGAGGGCGATCGCCAAAAACAATAGCAACACAGGTGCAAAAGCCATAGTTTGGCTTAATGTCGCTGCCACACCCACCAATATCAACCCAATCACAATCGAATAGCCCAAATCTTTGCGTCGGGGCGTATCAAAACTGTGTAGGACTTGCAATTGAATCAATAATTCCGCCAAACTCAGCCGGGTATCATTCCAATTGCCGATAAAACGCCCAAAAAAAGCACCCAAAGCCAATAACATTCCAATCGCAATACAAAACTGGATAGGAATATTAGAACTACGGCGACGGTAATAACTCCACCATGTACCCACCATAGTCAGTGGTACTGTCCACAAACTAAATTGAGTTTCACCAGCAATATCCGTGGCCACAATCCCCAAAATTACCAATACCATCACTAGCACTCGTAAAGGAATTGAATCTTCCACTGTTTTTATTGGCGATTTTCCTCTAGTTTGTTGCCACTGATTACCTACTGGCAAACGCCAAAACCGATTCATCCTGGATAAATTAACCATTTTCAATTAAGCAAAGCTATGATGTAGACGCTGCGGACACAATACTAGGTATGAAAACAATCACCTTGTCTTCAATTTCCCCCTATCCTAGCCTTAGACTCCCTAGGAGATCAAGTATCCCGCTCATAGCTAAGGTAATTAAATACGCCCTTAATAATATTGGTATTGTTGTTTGCAAAGAGACTTAAGTTTTAAACCCAGGAAATTAATCAAGATTAATATACATCTGTTGCTATTACTCCCATCTAATTCCTAGATATGGAAATTTTGAGCAATATTTTGAACTACCTGAATAGCCAACAATAAAGGCTGTTGATCTAATTCGGGAAACTCAACTGACAAAGTATAAATTGGCTGATTTCTATCAATTTGTAACTCAATAACTGGTATTTCCGAAATCTCAGATTTCACCAATTCTTGAGTATTATTACCCTGAAGTTGTAAAATCCCCGGTGTAGGTAATTCACCATGAACCGTCAATTTCGTAAATTTACCTAAATTACGTAATTCTACTCGAATACTCAGATTCCCCACAGTAGTGAGCCATTGTCTCTCTACTAATGGTTGACTAAATGAAATCGGCAGAGTTAAGTTTTCTAACAGTTGCTTGGCTGCCATTAACGACAATGCCATTTGTTGACGTGGTAGCAAATCAAAATAATCGCTCTCAATATCAGGTGTAGCGGTTATTGTATCAGCCGAACGATAAGAGCTTCTCAGGACTAACCCAGCCAAATCATTGATGGCCTGAGCATCCGTGGGGAACATACTTTCTACCACGCGAACTAATTTAGCTCCCAGGGGTAAGGGAGATGTTAATAACACCTGACATTTTTCTAACAATTGCCAAAAAACTTTTTCGGGCAAAGGAATCGGTAAATTTAACTTAGATTGGTGGACAGTCCACCCCCAAACAGGAACTAATCCCAGTGATTGTTCTTCTACACAGTCAGGATACTCTAATGATTGTGTTTCCCAGGGGAACAACGGCGGATTTTTTTCTATTTGGTCTTGTAAACGACGCTTAAGAATAGCTTGAAAACGTTCTTGCACAGTAGGAATTTCTCCCAATTGAAAGGTTTGGGGCTTTTCTTGTCAAGCTCAGTTCACCAATGATTTGGCTCACATCTTGATTCAAATATTTACCCCGTCAATTTCCTCACATTATAACAAGCTATACCCGTAGGTGTTGAATTTATAAATTTTCAATACCCAAGCAAGTTAATAATTTTATGAGGATCACAAGTCACCATTCATGAGTAGATGCACTAGATCCGGACACTAAAGAATTCCGAATTTCCCAAGCTTGTTCTAAAATTTTAAACCAACGTTTCTGTAATTGTGCCATTGACAAGCCGACAATCTTGGATATTTGCTCGTCAGGTTTTCCTTGCTGCTTCAAATCTAAGATAGACTTTTGTTTCTCATCTAGCTGTGCTATGTAAGTTTCCCATTGAATCGGAGTTAAACCCAAATTAGTGGGTAAGGAAACTTCTAACCACTCATGAACCAATTCCCAGCGATGTAAAAGAGCAAACCGAATTAAATGATATTTAAACCGTTGCTGTAAATAATCACGCTGCCGAGATGTTAAACCTAAAATTGACTCAATTTCTGGTGCTGATAAATCCTGAAGACGAAGCGCAAAGTAATCAGCACAGTCAGATTGTTCTTTTTCTTCTAAATAATCTATTAATTCCGTAATCACAACCGAGCGCAGGGTATTTTCTTCTGGTTCGGGTTGCATTGCCATAGCCGAGCGCAATTTGTGGATAGCTGGCTCTTCCCAAGAACCGTCAGACTCACCACTACCACCTTCAGATGCCAGTTCTATATCTACACTTGTTTCTAGAGGCTGCTGTTTGGAAAAAGTTTGCGCTCGCAGAATAATTAGCTGTTGCTGCCTACCGGGGAGGGGAATCCGACGTTTACCGTATCTTTCGGTAAATGCCATGTATTCTCCCAATTCTAATAGAGTCTGGGGGCGATAGGTAGGACCTAATTGGTTCTCCCTTCTAAAAGCATTTAAAGACTCCAGATAAAAACTCTGGAGAAAATCTTCAATGATAGTCAAGCGCCCTTGGTAGCTTAATTGCTTATGAGGGGGATTAATATAACGATAAATAATAGCACTCAGTGTGCTGTGTAATTCTACCCTTCCACGACTTGAGCCTAACTGATAGTAGCGGATACACTGTTGTAACCGATGTTTAGCTAGGCTCATGGCTGAACTTTCTACAGACCCGGAAGTTTGAATGCGTTTACTTTCATTGCAAATCCGCAGAACTTCGTTAGTAATTCTCACCGACACATCGTGACAATTCTGCTCCGAAGCCTTAGTTGACTGTTGAAGTTCCCTAAATAGGAATTGAAAGATGACCTCCACGCTGATAGAAATTTTCCCTTGAGTAGTTGCGATTGCTGTTAAATTCATAGTCCCAGTTCTCAAAAAGACCCTAACATACTTTGGACACGACTTGTTAGACTTTGGATAATAGCTGCATGGTTTTTGTGTACAAGTCAAACGCAAACCAATTTACATTGAGGATGTGGCTGATAAAGAATATTGAACTTGTGAATCCCAATTTTGTGGGATATTCTCTCGCTTATGTTTTAGCCATTATCCAAAAGTCATTTACAACTCATGATGGATTTAGAAGCACAAATTCAATTGCTGATAGACAATGCACCCCAGGATGGCGTGACACCACAAATTATGGTATCAATCGCTCCTGTATTAACCGCTATTGCCGAAAAGTTAAACTACTACCAATACTTTATTCTCCAAAATTCTGAGAAGGATTGGGTTTTAACTACATTAAGCAACCGCGCAAATCCAGGAATAGAAAAGCAAGTTATTTACGCTTTCCCTACCATACAAGATGTTTCCCAAATCTCAGATGCTGGGCGTGACCCTCACTTGCTGCCAACCCTCATGGATGTTACCCAAATTTTATTTCAATTAGTAGCTCTGAAACCAGTACACAGCATAGTTTTTATAGAAACACCTGGAAATATAACCAATACTGTGGAAGTGCGGCGTTCTGAGATGGAAAGGCTGATTCAGCAACGATTACAACAATTTAAAGGCAAAAAAATAGTTCCTCCCAATATTGCTTAAATAAGTTTGGGAGTCAGGAGTCGCCGAGTCAGTAGGGGCGTATAGCAATACGCCCGTACTAAACCACGAAGGAGCGAAGTACACGAAGGAAGAAGGAAGAAGGAGTAAGAGAACTCCATAGAATGATTGATCCTGTTTTAATATCATTTCCCCTAAAGCTTGTTCCCTCAAAAGTAGGGGTAATTCATGAATTACCCCTACGCTATTGGATCATGTTTTTTATGGAGTTCTCTAAAAACATTTTCTCCCTATTACCTATTACCTATTACCTATTACCTATTACCTATTACCTATTACCTATTACCTCCTGTATTAATTGCTGTCCTACCACCGCGTTGCTATAAATTTCCTCAATCCCAAATCTTAAATCGCCCTAATTTTTTTAATAGAGCCTACTTAGGACATATTCAGTCAAATTCATGAGTGCCTCGCGTGATTCTGATGGTGGTAAAATACTGATATGCTCAGTGGCTAATTTAGCATGGTGAGCAGCTAATTCTCTAGCTTGCTGGATACCTTGACTATCATGAATTAGTGCCAATGCTTGCTCTAAATCCCCTGACTGGACAAACTCTCGTTTAATCAGGACTTCTAAGTAGGGTTTTTCTGCCAAAGCAAATAAAGCTGGTGCTGTCAGGTTGCCACTTTTGAGATCAGAGCCTGCTGGTTTACCCAGGGTGTCTGTTGAACTGGTGAAATCCAGAATATCATCTACTATCTGGAAAGAAAGACCGAGATGACGACCATAGCCGGACAAGTGTTCGGCAGTTTCTAGGGATGTTTCACTAATTAATCCAGCAGCTTTAGAACTGTTGGCAATTAATGACGCTGTTTTGTAATAGCTCTTTTGCAGGTAGGTTTCTATAGAGAGACTAGCATCAAAGCGATTTAGCCCTTGCTGAATTTCTCCAGCAGCTAAGTCCATGATTACTTCGGATAGGAGTTTGACAACATCCAAATTATTGAGATTTGCTAAATACCAAGACGATTGAGCAAAGAGGAAATCCCCTGCAAGCACAGCAATGCGGTTACCAAATAAACTATGTACAGTCGGTACACCACGCCGGACATCTGAGTCATCTACTACATCATCATGTACCAAGCTGGCTGTGTGGATCATTTCTGTAATTTCTGCCAATCGTCGGTGACGCGCTGTAATATCTTCTTCTAGCATGGTTGCCCGCGATATAAGTAGCACTATCGCAGGTCTGATTCGCTTCCCTCCAGCACCGAATAAGTGTTCGGCTGCGGCATAGAGAATGGGATGGCGATTTCCAACTAGCTGTTTAAGGTTATCTGCTAGTATTTGCAGGTCTGCTTCCACAGGGGTAAACAGGGAGGTGGCTGGTGTCATGGATGGGCGGACTCTGACTTAGGTTACGAAAGTTTACATATTCTTTAATTTTAAGATAACCCAGTGTCAGCGCAAAGTTTTCCTCCGGGAATCTAATTTTTAATATCTATTAAGTTATTCATACATTTAGATGATAAATATGTTAAGATAATTATCCTTTTAAGCTATAGTTAATTTTTGTCAAGTTTATCAATCACTAATTGCGTAATAATTAAAGTTTCAAGGTCAATAAAATAACACGCGTTGTCAGTAGCCTCAAGTTGGCTCTCAGCAACAAAAATTTTGGAAATTTAGTCTAGAAATTAGCTTCAAATTCAAGCTGGCTGTGCTAGGCTAATATGTAGAGATATTAAATTTTTCAGATTATTCACTTCCGAAGTAAAACCATCTTATGGTGATTTTACACAATAGTGTTGTGGGTCTAAAATAACTCGTCGTCAAAGAGATAATGGGAATTATTCCTAAGTTCTGGGCGACAATCATGCCTTTTGAATTGAATTATGCTTTTCCAGTCATGGAACTAACTCAACGTATTCAGCGCACGTTAAGTATCAGCGTACATCTGTTTGAATTGGTGTGAGGTCAATAGAACAGGCTAGGTAGATTGCTGATGAACGCAGTGTAAGTTCGCTATTTAGCAATTTTACTGCTGTCAGATGTATGGCCTGGGAAAGTTGATATTAAAGAAAATAAATTGATTGACCAGAGAAAATTAGTTTTCTACTGGAAAGCTTTGTATAGCTAACTACATTTATCAAGGGTGTGCTTGATTAACTGAAGTTTTGCCAGTTTTGTATGCAATTTTATATTCCTTAGCAAGTAAAGATGGTGGAACAATGATTTACAGAAATATGCCTATGATGATATTCATTTTAGCTGCTGGCTACTTATTTAGTGTGTATTTATTATTAGCATTAGCAAAGCGAGCGGGCAAAAAAAATGTGCCTCAAAGTGATTCTAATGCTGTCCAAAATAAGTATAAGCAGCAGCGAGGATTAACGGCAAATGTAACGGAAGCCGTCAATACTCAATGAAGGAGTTACTACATCAACGCAATGATACGATATCATATAATTAATTGTGTTTAAATACTTGTTCAAGGATGAGTAAGTATTTGCGTAAAAATTTGACGCTTTTTTGCAAAGTTTGCAAGTTGGAGTGATTTATCCAAATCCTTGCAAAAGTCTGTTTATACTCAAAACGGTTGGGATATGGACTTTTGTAAAATTACGAAAAACCTATATTCGTAGGGGTTTAGCAGTGAGCATAGGTGTCAAACTAAGTAGGGGCGTATTGCAATACGCCCCTACGTATTCCTTGGCTTCCACACCCGCCCAGGACTGATAGCATAGCGTGGCGTAAGCCATAGTTCAGGGGTAATAAAAAAACATCCCAAATTCTCCTGTGGTGCAGGCATCTGGCCCTGCTAATAATGTCAGGACGGGCAGGATGCCCATCCCACAAGATTGGATTATCTTTTTTGTAGAGTCCTCTTAGAGGTATGTCAGAGAAAATGATGAATGTATTTTTAGACAAAGTTCAGTACCCAAACTGCTTGTATATTTACTACTAAAGGAGTATAGAAAAATGCTATTTCAGATGGTATAGTGTCGCCAGTAGTTGGTGTTGATCACCCATTTCATTTAATAATGAAGTAAATTATTAAAAATTCATGAATACAAATAAATTTTCTAATGCTGAAAAAATCATCTTAATTGTAGATGATTTTCCCGATAATTTACGAGTCTTATCGACTGCTTTAAGTGGACAAGGTTTTCAAACTCGTTGTGCTAAAAATGGGGCAATGGCTTTCATGGCACTACAAACTACTTCTCCTGATTTAATTCTCCTAGATATTAATATGCCAGAAATGGATGGTTATGAAGTTTGTGAGCATTTAAAATCAAATCAACTTACTTGTAAGATTCCAGTTATTTTCTTGAGTGCGTTAGATGATGTTTTTGATAAAACTAAAGCTTTTAATGTAGGAGGTGTAGATTACATTACTAAACCGTTTCAAATTGAGGAAGTTTTAATTCGGATTCAACATCAATTAGAATTACAAGCAGCTAAAACAGAAATTGAACAACTTAATCAGCAATTAGAAAAAAAAGTAGAAGAACGAACTGCTGAATTAGTCAAGGTCAATCAAGCATTAGAACAGAAAATTAAGGAACGTCAAATTATAGAACAACGGTTAGAGAGTATTTTTAATTCCTTAGAAGATGTTTTAGTTTCTACTTCCATAGATAATTTACAATTATTTTATATTAACCCCAGTGCTGAAAAAATTTATGGTTATTCAACTAATGAATTTTTTAAATCCCCTCGTTTATTAATAGATACTATTCATCCTGATGATCGCAGAAAAATTGAGCAAGCAAAAATGGCGATCAAAACGACAGGTTACTTCTATGATGAATATCGCATTGTTAATTCTCATCAGGTAATTACGTGGGTCAGCGATCGCTCTCGTTTAATCTATGATCAGACTCGAAATTTAATGCGTGTTGATAGTATTATTCGAGATATTACTGAACAAAAATTAGCACAGCAGCAATTAATCCATGATGCTTTACATGATGGACTGACTAACTTGCCTAATCGTAATTTATTTATGGATCGAGTTGAACAAGAAATTAAAAATAGTAAACGTCATCCCCATCATTTATTTGCTGTCTTTTTTATTGATTTAGATCGCTTCAAAATGATTAATGATAGTCTTGGTCATACTATTGGAGATAAATTTTTACAAGCAATAGCTAAACTGTTAGAAAGTTGTTTAAGAGAAGAGGATACTGTGGCTCGTTTAGGGGGAGATGAATTTACAATTTTGATCACTGATATTCAACATCCTAATGAAGCATTAATTCTTGCTGATCGGTTGCTAAATAAATTTTTAGAACCAATTGTTGTAGAAGGACAAATTATCTTCACTAGTGCTAGTATTGGGATTGTTATTGGTAATAAAAATTATGAAAATGCCAATGATTTACTTAGAGATGCGGATATTGCCATGTATCGTTCTAAAGAGCTTGGCAGATCACGCTATACTCTTTTTGATAGGGAAATGTATGAACAAAACCTGAGATTAATCCAAATTAATCATGATTTACATTATGCTTTAGAGTATCAACAATTTGAACTTTATTATCAACCAATTATTCTTTTAAAAGAAAATAAACTTGCTGGATTTGAAGCCTTAATTCGTTGGCATCATCCTGATTGGGGTTTAGTTTCTCCTCATGAATTTATTCCTATTGCTGAAGATGCTGGTTTAATTATAGCTATTGGTGATTGGGTAATGCAAGAAGCTTGTAACCAGATGTGTATTTGGCAAACTAAGTTTCCTGAAACTACAACTCTCAAAATGAGTATTAATCTTGCTAGTCAACAAATTCAAGATTTTAATTTATTAGAAAAATTAGATCAAGTTTTATCAAAAACAGGTATTAATGGTAATCAATTACGGTTAGAAATTACCGAAACAATGATCATGAATCAATGTGAGGAAACAATTGTTAAACTTGAACAATTAAGAGCTAGAAATATTCAATTAAGTATTGATGATTTTGGTCAGGGCTATTCTTCTTTAAGTTATTTGCATCGGTTTCCTGTGAATACTTTAAAAATTGATCGCACTTTTATTGATCAAATGAGTTTAGGAGGACAAAATTTAGAGATTATTCGGATTATTATTATTCTGGCTCATACTTTAAATATGGATGTAGTTGCCCAGGGTGTAGAAACGGAAATCCAAGCTCATCTTTTAAAAGAATTAGGGTGTGAATTTGCTCAAGGTTATTTTTTCATGCCCCCTTTAAGTGGTGCTTTGTTAGGAGAAGCGATCGCTAATAAAAGTTTAGTTATTTAATTGCAAATATGACGAGAATTTATCAACTAAACAGGAGAAAAAACTAGAACAAAAGACGGGTAAGTAGGTGAACATAAAAAATTAAAGGTATGTAAAGAAAAGTAAAATCTCCCAAAACCTCTTCATTCTTGCATGAGTGCCTCTTGCCTCTTGCCTTGCCATAACGACAATTTTCAATGCTAACCTACTTATAGCTTTGTGTTAGTTGTGCCATTTGTGCCATTTGTGATCCAGATTTTTACCGCAGTCGGAATAACTGGATATATTTCATGGCGAAACGGACGGCAATCTGTTGACTATCTTGCTAATCAGTTAACGAATAAAACTAATTATTTAAGATACAACAGCATCAGCAAAACATACCTGTTCTACCATTGGGGTATAACCCAACCACTGTAAACCAGATTGAGTAAATTGCCCAGGACAACCGCTGACAGCGAAGCGCGTAGGCATTGGTGGATGAGTATTTTTAATCCCCAATATATCTAATTCTCGAGAGCAAGCAGCAACGACATGAACTGCTGGGTCAATGAGTTTGACGTGGGAGGGGAGGAGCGATCGCAAAACTGGTGAAAGATGGGGATAATGAGTACAACCATAAACTAAAGTATCTATTTCTTTCTCAAGCAACGGCTCTAAATAAGTTCTTGCTATTTGAGTAGTATAAGGATCATGAATACGATTTTGTTCAATGAGTGGCACAAATTCGGGACAACTGACCTGCCAAACTTGGACATTAGGTTGAATTTCTAAAATAGCTTGACGATAGGCATTGCTTTGAGCCGTAGCGGGAGTAGCAATCACACCAATCCGCTGTCCTTGTTGGACTGCTGCCTTTGCCCCTGGTAGAATCACGCCCAAAATCGGGAAATCAAATTCCTGACGGACAATATCTAATGCCAAAGCAGAACTGGTGTTACAAGCCATAATAGCCATTTTCACCCGTTGCTGCTGCATCCAATGGAGGATTTCTCGAACAAATTGTAAAATTTCCGTTTGGGAACGAATACCATAAGGAAGACGGGCTGTATCCCCCACATAAATAATTGATTCATTAGGAAGTTGTTGATAAATCTGTCGTAGCACAGTTAGCCCACCGACACCACTGTCAAATACCCCAATAGGAGCGCGTTGAGGTTCGTGAGGGGAAAAAGTATCAAAAATAGAAGATGAATACACAGCAAATATTAATTTAGATTGTTGTCAGTTGTCAGTTGTCAGTGGTAATCCCTTTGCAGGATAAGATAACCTATCTTCTTCCTTCGTGTTCTTCGCTCCTTCGTGGTTCATTTAATCTATATTCTTCTAGTGGGAAAGAACTAATAACCAATAACTGACGATGATTATCTTTGTTTTAAATAATTCAGAATACCAGTAGCTATCCCCTCAGCCATACGACTTTGGTACTCTGGTGATCCTAAACGGGGATTATCTTCTCGACCAGTCATATAACCTGTTTCTACTAAAATAGCAGGCATAGAATTTTTTCTCAGGACATAAAATCTAGCTTTGCGAGTTCCTCGATTATTCAGGGTACTGATATTTTGGAGAATCGTTTGCCGGACAGTTTCGGCTAAACCATAACCACTGTCATAATAATAGACCTCTAACCCATTAACATCAGACCGATTATCCACAGAATTAGCGTGAATACTGACGAATAAAGTAGCATTAACCCGCTTGGCTATATCCACACGTCCTTGGAGTTCTACAAAAAAGTCAGCATCTCGAGTTAGGACTACTTGTATACCATTTTGTTCCAAAATTCTGGCCAATTTTGTACTAATAGGCAGAACTACATCCTTTTCTAGCAAACCACCCAGTCCAGGAGCGCCAGAATCTTTACCGCCATGTCCAGGATCAATAACTACTAAAATTTTGCCATTAGGAACTGGTAGCCGGGGCTGGGGTCTTGTTTGCGGAGGCTCAGTGTCAAAACCTGGAGGATCTAGTCGTGGTATAGGAGGTACAGGTGGTGTAATCGGAGGACGTTGAGCGCGAAGGCTAGTTTGTAATTGTAGTGCTAACAATTGAGAGGTAATTTGATTAAGTGCCCCAAAGTTAACACCAGATGCAGGTTGAACAAGAACAACTACAGTATTGGGAGATTGAGGTTGGAGACGGATTTTAAGAATAGGGCTATTGCTATTAAAAGTGGGACCTTTGACCTGATTGGCTAATTTAGCATTGGGAATGGTGATGCGAAATAGACCTGAGCTTCTATCCCAGCCAGTGGTAGCGGATATGGCTTGGTCTGCTCTAATTAGTAATTGTGTGCCATTTCCACCTATTTCTACAGATTGAATCAGCGCGGGGGAGTCACTAATTGATGGTGCTGAGGATTGCTCATCATTACGTAATTTAGCTACACGATCTGGGATGACGACAAAACCGCTGTCACCACTAGGTAGTGCCTGCCAATTGCGACCAGGGCTATCTAACAGCAGAGTCATGCGAACAGCAGAGGGACTACTTGATAATTGGCTAAATAGGATGCGACGGACTCCATAGCGATTAATCAATAGATCCCGTTGTCCCATATTTGCTGATAGGGCTGCACCAATGATATCAACGTTGACAGAGCGATTATCTTGACTAGGATTAATTTGCAGTTGAGGATTTCCACCAGTGGTACTAATGAAAAATCCATCACCTGTAACTCGCAATTTATCAATTTGAACTACCCCTGGAGGTGTTTCTCGATTAGATCGGGTAATCTGATTTGTGGTAACTACGTTATAAATATTTGTGGGGGAAGGTGTTGTTTCAGGTGATTGATCTGATAGTGGGGGTAGTGATGGTTCTCCCGTTTCCCCAGAAGCAACTTCTGGCTGTGGTAATTCTACTATCCAGCGTTTGCCATTAGTGGGAATAAATTTTACTTGCTTAGGGTTGAAAGTGTAACCAGGAGATAGTTCTAGGACTAGGCGTGTTGTTTGTTCGTCAAACTGGCCGATCCGAATGGTGCGAATTTTGCCACCAATTTGCTGGGTTAACGACGGACGACCAAATTGAGTTCCTGGTAAGTCAATTACCAAGCGAGTGGGGTTAAAAATAAGTTGAGCTTGGGGTTGGACAGCACTAGATGTGTTAATTTCCAGACGATTTTGATTAGTATCAAACCGCCAAGATTCTAATTTCGCGGCAAATGCTGGCGAAGATAGCATGAAGACTGTTCCAAAAGTGCTAGGTATTAACCAATGTAGTTTCACAATCTTTTCTCCTGATTCGCATTCATAAAACCTCGCGGTAAGTGGGAAACTCAGTGGCACTCAGCCCTGAGTTATTGACGGAATTTGTCAATATCTCAACTTATGGGCTAATCTTCACATCATCAATGCCTTAAATTTAACTTTGCTCAAGGACAAAATTGTGGTGTTGGTATTAAGACAGGGCTAATGGCGTAACATCGTAGCATATAAATATATTAGTGTCGCTATTTTGTCAGCAAATTTATTTTTCTCCCATTGGTTGTCAAACAATAAGTAATAAAAATTACTGTTTATCTGGATCTTAAATACTGAATAATGCCTTGGGCGATCGCATCTGCCATCTGATTTTGATAAGCTGTAGTTCTTAACTTAGCAACATCGTTTCTGCCGGTTAAATAACCCGTTTCCACTAAAATTGCGGGCATAGAGTTTTTCCGCAACACATAAAACCGAGCTTTCCGCACTTCTCTATCTCTGATATTAAGGCTTTGCAGAATTTTACTATGGACAATCCGAGCTAATGTTAAACCAGTATTGTAATGATATGTCTCTAACCCGTTAACTTCTGGACGATTTGCACCGGCTGAATTAGCGTGGATACTGACAAACGCATCAGCATTAGCCCGTTCTGCAATGGTTACTCGTCCTGGTAGACTGACAAAAAAGTCAGAATCTCTAGTCATAATTACTTGAATACCATTTCTTTCCAAAATTTCGGCAATCCTTTTCCCAATTGGTAAAATAACATCTTTTTCCTGGACTCCACCTATACCAAGCGCCCCAGAATCCTTACCACCATGTCCGGGGTCAATTATAACTACTAATTTTCCTTTTTGAACTGAGCGCCGGGGCTTAATTTGTGGTTGTCTAGGATTTAGGTCAGGTAGTTGCTGTTTCGGTGGCAATAAGGGAGGTAAATTCATGGGTGGTCTAATCTGACGATATCGTTGCAGGTTTAGAGCCAGAAGTTTGTCTCCTACTTGTTTGAGTACACCCAGTGTAACACCTGATGCAGGTTGAATTAAGATAACTACAGTATTTGGCGGTTGAGGTTGCAGACGGAGTTTAAGAATGGGACTATTAGTCTCAAAAGTCGGTTCTTGTAGCTGATTGGCTAATTTAGCATTGGGAATGGTGATTCGGAATAAACCAGAACTTCTATCCCAACCTGTGGTAGCAGATATAACTTGGTCGGCTCTAATGAGTAATTGCGTGCCATTATCAGCAAGTTCTATAGATTGAATTATGGCCGTCGCGTCGTTATTAGTTCTAGTTGGCGGTAAATTCTCGTTTTCAGGTAAACTGACAATTCCCGTAGTAGGAAGTATGACTAAACCGCTATTACTGGAAGTTACTCGCCAGTTAGGACTACTTGTGGCGATTTTTAACGTCATGCGGACAGATGTTGGTGTTGTTTGCAATTGAGTAAATCCAATGCTGTCCACACCGTGTTTATTAACGGCTAAATTTCCTTGGGTTAAATTTGGCGATAAAGTTGCACCAACAATATCAATAAATACCGTAGTTTTATCCCGGCTTCTCATGATTTTAGTTTGAGGATTACCGCCATTAGTGCGAAGAAAAAAGCCATCACCAGTAATTTGGAAACTCTCCAGTTGAGTTGTACCTCTGTTGCTGTTAGCAATGGGTGAAAACTCTGGTTTAGTTTGGGAGTCTATGCTGGCTAGATTGTAATTATTATTATTGTTAGTGGCAGATGGACCTGATTCAGTTTCTAGTTTTGGTAATTGAACTGTCCAGCGATTAGCACTTTTACCCACAAATTTCACTTGTTGAGGATCTAAGGTATAACCGGGACTCAATTCTAAAACTATTCGTGTTGTTTGTTCATCAAACTGGCCAATCCGAATTTCCCTAATTCCACCACCTATTTTTTGAATTAACTGGGAACGTCCGAATTTAACACCCGGTAAATCAATTACTAAGCGACTGGGGTTAAATACTAATTGTGCTTGAGGTTTTACATTACCATTAGTATTAATTTCTAGTAAGTTTTGATTGCGGTCAAATCGCCAAGATTCTAATTTTGCAGCTAATGTGGGCGATGATAGTAAAAGTACACTGCCAAAAGTAGCGGGTAATAACCAATGTAATTTCACAATTTTTATTCCTTAGCTAAGTTAATAATTAATAATGGCAGATGCAACTATATATAGGGTTTGCTGATAGCGTAGCGTGGCGTAAAAGTCTTTTCGTGAAGGTTAGTAGGGGCGTATAGCAATACGCCCGTACTGAACCACGAAGGAGCGAAGGACACGAAGGAAGAAGGAAGAAGGAAGAAGGAAGAAGGAAGAAGGAAGAAGGAAGAGAAGAGTTGGGCAATTAGCTCTCGAATTTACGCGGTTATTTTTAGTTAAAATGTCAGGATTTTAAACATATATTGTTAATAATCTTGCACTTTTTTGTGTGTAAAACCCTGTAAACCTTTATCTATCAATGCTTTAATTTTCTTTTTTTGCAAGCCCTATATATACGTACGAAAAACACCCACCACTGTCAATTAATGACATATACTGGCGGGTTATCCTTCTGAATAAAAAAGGTTTTCAATCTATAAAAACTGTCCTGAAAAAAAATAGAAATACAAAACATTATCAAGGCTACTAGAATGGGAAACAGAAAAATTTATAACACCAAAGGTAAATTTAATTAAAAAAAGTGAGGTGATGGAAAGTATTGCTATATTAATGAGGTTCTGGAGCATTTACAGCCAGGAATAATCACCATTTTTACAATTAGAGGGTGTCAATAGCACAGAAGACGGAGATTGGATGAAAGAAGTTTCTGCCAATCTCCTTATATAGTAAATGTAAAAACCCACAAAAGATAATTTTTTTCCCTATCTTCTGTGAAGTTTACTGAGAATTTGAGGTGACATTCCAACTACTAATCATTTTTGTGGTGATCAGAGATTGTGGTGTTTTTACTGCTCATAATTTTCCAGAGTTACTATCTAAATTTGCGGCGGTATTTGATTCTGGAAATACGAATCTCAAGAGCGGAGGGGCGATAAATGTGGTAATAATAACCATCATAATAATTGCTGCTCCTAATGGTTTTGAGAGAACACCACTAGCTGCACCGACACCAGCAAATACTAAGCCGACTTCACCTCTGGGAATCATCCCCACACCAATAGCCAAGCGGTTAATTCCCGGTTGACCAAATACTGTCAAGCCTGTCACTACTTTACCGATGATGGCGACTGTAATCAGGAAAGTTGCCATAATTAAGGCTTCCCGATTGGTGGGAATGGCTGGATTTAAAACTCCGAAATCCGTTTTTGCACCGACTGTGACGAAGAAAACGGGAACTAGCATATCGGCAATGGGGATAACTTGCTTTTGTAGTTCTTTGCGTTTGTCGGTTTCTTCGAGAACTAACCCGGCGGCAAATGCCCCCAGAATTGCTTCTAAATGGATGACTGAGGCGAGGTAAGCCATGATAATGGCAAAAACGAAGGCGGGGATGACTAATTCGCCTCTGGTTTGGAGTTGATCAGCGATCGCTACAAATGATTTATTAAAGACATTCCCTAAAACCACCGCCCCAATCAGAAAAGCACTGGCACTAATGATCAGGTAAATGACATTACCCACATCCACTACACCATCTTTGGCTAAACTGCCAACTACCGCGAGAACGATAATTCCCAAGATGTCATCAATAACGGCTGCACCGAGAATAATTTGCCCTTCTTTAGAGTTTAACCGTCCTAATTCGGAAAGCACTTTGGAGGTAATGCCAATACTGGTAGCTGTCAAAGCTGCACCGGCGAAAATTGCAGGTATGGGACTAATACCAAATATGGTCATTAATCCCACTGTTCCGGCTGCGAAGGGGACTATAACGCCGACGGTAGCGACAACAAAGGCTTGAATACCAACAGCCATAAGGTCTTTTAAGTTGGACTCTAAGCCAATTTCAAACAGCAGGATAATTACACCCAATTCTGATAAAACCGAAATCACCTCGGACTGGGCTGCAAATACCCCTGGTGTGGCTTCTGGGGTTAACCCAGCGGTGAGTTGCAGGAAGGACATGATTAAGGAATTTGTTGCGTCTGTACCACCTTCTGGGAATATTAACAGATGGAGGACGGAAACACCGATAACTACACCACCGACAAGTTCACCTAAAACTGCTGGTAAACCGACTCTGTTGGCTAATTCTCCACCCAGTTTACTGGCAAAGTAAATTACGACTAAGCTTAATAGCACTGCGGCTAATACCATTGAACTGTCTGCGGTTTCTGTGGCTGTTAAGTTGATTGCACTGATAAGCTGCATTGGTTATGTAAATAACAATTTCTTTATTTTTACCCTTTTTCTGGCAGAAATTAATTCAGAAGTTACCTGTAGCTGTAAATAGTAATATTTAGAGATTTTCTAGAAATTCTTCCACAAAGTATTTGGTGGATTATTTTCTCATTTCCCCTATTGTGACTCAATTACTCCCAACCAACAACATCCGCGCTTCTATTGCTTCCCAAGTTTCACATAACACTCGCACTACTGCTTCTTTATATTTTAATTTGGTGAACATGGTCCAATAATTTTGATTCCCTGTTTTTCTTTTTCGGATAGTTCTACATTCAAGATGAAAAGTTTTTCTAAAATATCATCTTCTGCATTGAATTTATAAGCCTCCATTACCAGTTTATCTAATTGTTGATGTAGTTTATAAAGTTGGCTGCTGGGTTCGTGAAAGAATTTATTATATAGTGTGGTGATTCCCCATTGTTTTGTTTCCATTTGTTGTGTTCTATATTGATGTAGTTCTTGGGTTTTGGTGCGAATTTTTTGAACTATTTTATTTTCTACTGTTTGCGGAAATGGGAAAGTTTCAAAACAGGTATTGTGAGTATACCGAGTTCTATCTTCTAAGGTTGAACTTTGCGATTTTACCCAAATCCGATGTACATTAGATGTGAGAATTCCTAAAATATAAAAATCATCTGATGCTATAACTGTGGTTGAATCTCCTGGTAGCCATTCTTTTTCAGCAGGAATAAATATAAACCATTTAGAATGTCTGGGAACAACAAAGTAACAAGATAAATTTTTAATGGCTTTTCTCATTCCCGGACGCTTTTCACCATATTGCCACCAGTTAATTCTAGTTACTTCTCTTCTATTGTTTTCTCTTTCTATTTTAACAGTGTCTTGAATGTGTGCAAAAATCATTTCATAATTACTTGCTTCTTCTAGTGTCATATCATTAAAATCAATAATCCATCTACTAGGGTTTCCACGAGGATTTCTGGCTAAATCCTTAGCATCTAAAAATTGTTTTAATATATTTTTATTTTCATCATTTTTTTTGATATAACTATTAACTTCTTCTTCTAGTATTAAAAAACCTTTTCCAGTTGGCTGAACTCCTTTAAAAGCATAATTAGAGTTAGCTTGAATTATATTCGTTTGTGAAATATCTACTGTAGTTGTTAAAGAAGAATTAATTTGTTTAACTAATTGGTCATTTAAGTAATATTGGTTAGGTTGTTCATAGCACCAATTAACTATACTTACATGAACTGCTGCTTCACCTGACCAAACCTGTGTTGTAACTGCTTCGTGGATATAACCATTATTTTGAGTAATATAATCTAAGGATGCCTTTCTTGCTAGTCCTTGACTAATGGAGTTACTAGCAACTAAACCAATTCTACCTTTTTGAACGATATTTTCATGGGCTAATCTAAACCAATAAGTACAAAAATCTACTTTATCTTTAATATTTGGAAATTTATTGAAAACTTTTTCTATATATTCATCTCCTAATTCTAGTCTAACTTTATTACCACCCAAAAAAGGCGGATTTCCAATAATAGCATTTGCTTTTACCCATTCACTAAACAAAGCATCTTGACAAACAATATTTTTATCCAAAGTATCCAAAGGTAAAGCAGGTTCAGTTAACTGTAAATTATCAATCGCAATCTTTCGCGCAATCATCAATGTTACCCGCGCTAATTCCACCGCAAAGGGATTTGTATCCATTCCATAAAATTGTAAAGGTGTCACCAAACCCATTTGCATTTGTTTATTTTTAGATTTATTCAGAAGTTGAATTTTTTCCAAAAGCAATATTTCAATTCTTTTCAATTCCTGATATGCGATATACAGAAAATTCCCAGAACCACAAGCAGGATCTAAAACCCGATAACTTTGTAATTCTATTTGCAGTGTTGAAAGTTCTTTAACTGTATTTACTTCCTCAATTCTCTCTTCCCAATAACGGCTAATTGTCGGCCGGACAATTTTCATAATGTCCACTTCGGAAGTATAATGAATTCCCCGCGCGTGACGTTCTTCTTTATATATACTTCCTTCAAATAAATTCCCAAAAATCGCCGGACGAACTTTACTCCAATTTTCTCGCGCAGAAACATCTAAAAAGTTTAACTCTTCTCTAGTTAATTCAATTGCATGAATTTGAGAAAATAAACCCCCGTTAAAATAATCTACACCTTGATAACGTCCTGCTGGTGTAATTCCCGTTTGATTCATTTCCCGAAATAAACCACCCAAAACATCGTATGAACTTGCACCGTTCATGCAATCTTGTACACAGGAAATAAACATATCACGGGGTAAAAGTTGTCTATCTTCCGCAAACATCGCTAACACACATTGCAAAATAAATCTTTGTGCTGTCAACTTTTCAATTCCCCTACTTTCTAATTCTAATAATAATTCTCCCATGCGCCGAGCAGCTTTGATAGTTACTTCTACTTGGTTATTTTGGAATACAGGCATTTTTTGCCCTAATTCCATAAATGCCAATGCTCCAGACCGTTCTGGTAGTTGTTCTAGAGTAATTTTATCTACAGGTGTATCTAGCTGAATATCAAAATCAAAGATCCAAAATTCATCAAAATTACATAAAATCACATATTTAGGACGATTTGGAACTAACCTTGTCCAATAATCAAAGGCTTGGGAATAATGTTTGTTTAAGTCTTCTGTGCGCTTTTTCATTTCAATTAAAACGCGAGGTTTCCAAACTAAATCAGCAAAGCCTGTTTTTCCGGTTTTACTACTTTTCTTAATAGCTTCTTCGTAAGTCGCACCCGCTTCTAATGCACCTTCATGGCCAAAGGCTCGAAAAAAGCGGTCTAGAAATG
Organism: Dolichospermum sp. ST_sed8; assembly: GCA_028658405.1. Classification (GTDB taxonomy): domain Bacteria; phylum Cyanobacteriota; class Cyanobacteriia; order Cyanobacteriales; family Nostocaceae; genus Dolichospermum. The sequence continues at coordinate 21,608 of JAKOGY010000073.1, forward strand.
TTTGCGCTTCTTTGCGTTCTTGTCCGGTGATATGTTGCTGGCAAAAATTGACAAATTTAGATAAACTTTCTGGTGTTGATGATGTCATAGTTTTTTCACAAACAATAATAAAGAATAAGATCCCCGACTTCTTAGAGAAGTTGGGGATCTCAACCTCTCGATATTCACAAAAATATCACTCAATCTTTCAATTGAGTCGCG
>JAKOGY010000074.1 GCA_028658405.1 Dolichospermum sp. ST_sed8
GAAGAAGGAAGAAGGAAGAAGGAAGAATCAAAATGGCAACGAATGAACCCGTCAATTAGTTCTTGACAGACTACTAGTTAATTAAATAATCTAAACAAAGGAGAAGTTTATGAAAATAAAATCAATTCAAAACAGAAATTATACTCAGGAAGTATTAAATATAATTCCTGAAGAAATGCAATTATTATTTTCTCAAATCAAGCTAGAACATTATGAAGAGTTGTATGAACCGGAAGCTGATGGAACAGACTCACTCCAGGATACTTTAAAAAAAGTTTTAGAACTGATTCAGCATAAGGATAAAAAACTGGCTTATTATCGTTATCTCTGGATGACATTGATCTTAATTCTAGTTGTAGAACCGACTCTAGAATATTACGATTCTAATAATTTATTGCCAAAACAGGTTATTAATTTAATCTCATCTGTCTTGCAAAATAATATTAATAGCAAAATTAATACTAAGATTATTGATAATGATGCATTTGATAAATTAATAACTGAAATATTTAAATCGCATGAGTCTTATTTTCAGAACAAAGAAGCAAGTTTTCAAGAAATCAATGAAGCTTTAGATGTTTTTTATAATGCAATGAAAGTTATCAAAGATGACCAATCAGTAGAAGCAATTTTAGAAATTCTATATGATTGTTTAGAAGGATATGCGATTTTTCCGGGTTCTTACGGTAGACGTGAATTGTTTGATTGGTGGTTATTAGATGTTGTCCCAGCCAGCTATAATTTATTACCTCCTGAATCATTTTATGTAGTTGAGGGATTAGAAAATAAAGAAGAAATTAGATTGCGTCAAACTAGGTTATTAAATCAACTTAGCTCACAAGTATGGGATGATATATCAAAAAATTTAATCAGCAAAGAAGAAAAAACACTGAGTGTAATCATTTCTTCGTAATACTCAGTAGTATCTATAAGTTAATATAACAATTTGTGGTAAAAGTAGAGATTTTTTGACTTTTACGATATGATTTACGTGAAGAAATCACAAAAAATAGCCTTGAGTACCTTTAAATTATGCTTGTAGACTTCACTGTTGAAAACTACCGTTCCATTAAAGAACCTGTAACTCTCAGTGCTGTTGCTCAAAAACAAAGCGCTCGTAAGACAAGCGCAACCAGCAAACGCAAAGGGATAAAATCAGATCAGGAAATTGCACCTGGGTATCATGTTAAAGGTTGGGATATGGAGATTTTACCTGTTCTAGCAATTTTTGGAGCTAATGCTTCAGGTAAAAGTAATGTTATTCAAGCTTTAGATTATTTATTAATGATGATGACTCATGGTATACAAGAAACTGTCAACCAAAAAAGACTTTTTAAATATGCAAAACTAGATCCTTTTAAATTAGATAATATTTCTGCTAAACAACCTACAAAATTTGAACTAAGGACTATATTTGATCATAATATTTATACATATACATTAGAAATTAATCAACATCGTGTAATTTTAGAAAAATTAGATTATGCTCCGCATACAACTAAGCGAATTCGCCGCTTATATCATCGTCAATGGGATGAAAAGAGTAAAAAAAATATCTGGAAAACTGGTGATGATTTTGCTGGACCACATAATCAATTACAGCAGAGTATTAAAGAAAATGATTTATTTATAAGTACATTAATAAAACTGGACATTCCTATAGTTAAAGAAATTTTTGACTGGGTAAAAACTAGATGGCCCGGAATTCATCTAGGAAACGAGAACTTTGAACTTGACTTAATAAAAAACGTGATTCAGGAGGATATGGATGCTTCCGATTCTAATATAATTCTTACAGAGTCCTTTAAAATTATACAAAAATTTGATACGGGACTTTCGAGAATTGAGATAAAAAAGAAATCTGAAGAAGATTCTGAATACAATATATATGCTGTACATAAAAACAATAAAGGTAATGAAATTTATTGGGCTTTAGATGAAGAATCTTTGGGAACACAACGCCTCTTTAACTTAGCAGTTAAGATAGTATTAACTTTGGAGGTAGGAAGATTAACAATTGTAGATGAATTAGGTACTAATATTCACCCTAATATTGTAAAATATATTATCAAAATGTTCCAAAATCCTAAAGTAAATCCTCTAAATGCCCAACTTATTTTCACAACCCATGATAATACATTACAAAGAAATAACTTACTCCGACGCGACCAAATATGGTTCACACAAAAACGCCCTGACCATAGTACAGAATTATATCCTTTAACTGATTTTCATGTCCGCAATGATTTAGCAATTGATAAAGCTTATTTAGATGGACGCTTTGGAGCAGTTCCATTTTTACCATCTGATGAAGAAATGATATTACAGGGTGATGAGGAATGTCAAGAAAGTTAGAACGTCGTCAACCTACCAGGAAAATTACTCAAAAAATATTAATTGCTTGTGAAGGAAGTAAAACCGAACCAATTTATTTCAATAGCATTCGTAATGAATTACGTTCATCAACTTTAGAGATTATTGTATTGGATAATCAAGGAAAAACTGACCCAGGTAACATTATTGAAATACTCATCGAAAAACGACAGCAGATGAAAAATGAAAAAAGATGGACTACAAATGATGCTGCTTGGGCTGTTTTTGATGGAGATGAACATATTGAAAAAAGTCGTAAAAGTTGGGAAACTGCGATTAATCGAGCTAATAGTCAAAAGATTAATTTAGCAATTACAAATCCTTGTTTTGAACTTTGGTATTTAATTCATTTTCAAGATCATTTTGCAGAAATTAATCGTGATAAGTTAGTTAAATTATTAGATAAACATATCCCTGGCTATAACAAATCAACGTGTTTCTATCCCAAACCATTAAAACCATTAACTGAAAAAGCTATTCAATCTGCTGAAAAAATCGCAAAGCAAATATTACGTAATGAATTATATGAATACTCTAATCCTTGTTGTAGTGGTTTACCAAAACTAATTAGTAGTTTATTAGGTTTAATTTAATAAAATTGGAAAAGAATGAACAATTATTTAGTTTTATCAAATTTAATCACAAAAGCGATCGCAATACTCACCATCAAAATCAATGCCATACTTAAAGCTGAACCAAAACCCCAATTTTGACTAGCACCAAGAAACTGATTATAAACTAACCGCGCAGCCGTCATACTCGAAGCACCACCAAGTAATTCAGGGTCTATAAAATCCCCCAATCCAGTAATAAAAACTAGCAGCGAACCAGCAGCAATTCCTGGTAAAACTTGCGGTACAGTCACCTTGCAAAAAGTTTGTACTGGATTTGCACCTAAATCAGCAGCAGCTTCTAATAACTGCTTATCTAACTTTTCTAAAGAAGCATATAAAATTAACACCATGTAAGGTAACAAACTATAACTCATCCCAATTAATACGGCTGAGTTACTATTTAAAATATCCAAAGTAGGTAAACTAAAACTGGTTAATAAACTATTTAATAATCCAGTAGGACGCAAAATTGTAATCCATGCGTAAGAACGCAATAAAGAAGAAGTCCATAAAGGCAAAACAAACGCCAAAACTAACAAATTTTGCCAACGCTGTGGCACAATTAAAGCAATCCAATAAGCAACTGGAAAACCTAAAATTAAAGTAATAATGGTAGTAGTAAATGCTAAAAAAAGTGAGTTGAATATAACTTTTAAATAAATCGGTTCAAAAATGCGAATATAGTTACCAAAACCACTAGGATTTACTAGATCACCTGGTCGAATATCCGGTACTAAACTTAATTCAAAAATGATTAATGTTGGCAAAACTAGCAATATTAATAACCAAATGCCAGATGGTGCTAGTAATGCCAAAGGAGATAACCAATTTGTCCACGCAGGTTGTAATTTCTCTGTTTTGCTAAGATCGTTAGAAGATTCCATTTGAGCATTGGGGATTGGTGATTGTGGACTGAGGCAGGCTAGAAACCCACCTCACAAGAGTTATATATTTATTGTGGGGTGGGCATCCTGCCTGCCCATTTTATCTTTAATTATCTTTGCCCCATTTTTTAAGTTAGTAATTGAGTCCAATAGCGTTCATATACTTCTTCAAATTTTCCTAAAGGAGTCACACGTTCACACTTTGCTAAAAGTGATGCAGGAGGAAATAAATTAGTATTCTCTTGAATTTCCTTTGGTAATTGTTCAAATCCAGCCCGATTAGGAGTAGAAATATATAATCTTTCAGAAATTGCTGCTGCTACTTCTGGTCGCAAAATTAAATTAATCCAGGCATAAGCACCAGCTATATTAGGATTAGATTTGGGAATAACAATAGTATCGGTCCATAATGATGAACCACTGCGAGGAATTACAAATTTTAATTTGGGGTTTTCTTTAGAAATTCTGACTGCATCAGCAGAATAACACATAGCAATTGATAAATCTCCTGCCAGAATTTTATTTTGCCAAGCATCAGTATCAAAAGCAGCGATCGCAGGTTTTAATAATTGCAATTTCTGATATGCTTGTTTAACTTCATTTTCATTTTGTGAATTATAGGAATAACCCAACATCCGCAACGTTGCCCCCATTACCTCCCGCACATCATTGAGTAAGGTAAAGCGTTTACTTAATTTATCTTGATTTTGCCAAAGATATTCCCAATCTTCCGGGGGATTTGCCAATTTTTCTGAGTTGTATAGTAAACCCGTTGTTCCCCAATTAAAGGGAATACTATAACGGTTATTGTGGTCATAACTAGGATTATTAAACTGAGGAAATAAATTATCTAAACCAATTAAACGGCTATGATCTATTTCTGCTAATAACCCTTTTTCTGCCATCTTCTGGACCATATAGTCAGATGGATAGATGATGCTATAAGTACCACCACCTCCAGCTTGCAACTTAGCCAACATCACATCATTGGATTCATATACATCTGCTATTACTTTCATCCCTGTTTGGGTAGTAAAGGTAGTTAGTAATTCTTTATCTGTATATTGTGTCCAGGTATAAATATATAGTTTGTCATTATGATTAGAGCTAATATAGTTTGACCCCACATTAGCTAGTCGCCAACCACAACTACCTAAAGATAAGGTAGAAAATGCCGCCATTTTTTTGAGAAAATTACGTCTGTTAGTCATCTACAGGAATTGATAATTCATTTTTGAAGCTTCTACATATTCTTCCTTCTTCCTTCTTCCTTCTTCGGTCCTTCCTTCTTCCTTATTCCTCCTGACTCGGTGACTCGGTGACTCCTAACTCCTTTCATAAATTGTCAATTTGACTAATAGCTAAACAGTCAGATTTTTCCCACCAAGCATAAATGGGTGTATTCCTGTCTGGTAAGCTACCATAAGTATTAGGTTGTAAAACATTGAGGTTAATACCGTTGATTAATTCCACAACATAATTAACATGAGTACCTAAATACATGACATTAATTAGCCGTCCCTCAAAACAGTTTGTGGGTATATTAGGTTGATAAAGGGAAAGTTGAATTTTTTCAGGACGGACACTAACAACCACACTTTGGGCTATTTTTAAAGGAGTTTGTTCGTTGCGACCAATAAGAATTGTTAATCCAGTTTTAGTCGAAATTTTGATAGATTCTGCATCTACTTCGACAATTTCACCACTAAATAGATTAGTATCACCAATAAAATCAGCGACAAAAGGTGTTTGGGGACGTTCGTAAATTTGACTGGGAGTACCAATTTGTTCTATTTTGCCTTGGTTCATCACCGCAATGCGATCAGATAAACATAGTGCTTCTTCCTGATCATGTGTCACCATCACAAAGGTTAACCCTAAATCCTTGTGAAGATTGGATAACTCAACTTGCATCTCCTTGCGAAGTTTCAAATCTAATGCTCCTAAAGGTTCATCTAAAAGGATGACTGCGGGACGATTAACCAAAGCCCTCGCTAAGGCTACTCGTTGTTGTTGACCTCCTGATAGTTGGGTGGGAATACGCGATCGCAAGCTTTCCATTTTTACGAGTTTTAAAGCTTCCGTGACGCGACTAGCAATTTCTGATTTGGATATTTTTTTTAATCGCAGTCCAAAAGCAATGTTTTCCCACACATTCAAGTGATTAAATAAAGCATAACTTTGAAATACAGTATTCACAGGTCGCCGATAAGGAGGAACACCGGTCATTAACTGACCTTGAATTAGTAACTTACCAGCGTCAACCCTTTCAAATCCAGCAATTAAGCGGAGTGTAGTTGTCTTCCCACAACCAGAAGGACCTAAAATACTAAAGAACTCTCCCTGTCTAACATCCAAATCCACCCCATGTACTGCGGGTTCTTGGTTGAAAAACTTGAATACGTTACGCAATTCAACATCAAGTGGCTGTAATGTTTTTGAACCTCTTTGATTCTGCATCGCAGTTTGAGCCATAATCTTCAGTAGAATACCCTGATATTAATAAAATCAATTTAATCTAGTCAGTGGTTAATTATCAGTTGTTAGTTGTCACTTGTAAAGTTTTCATCTGTTACCTATTACCTATTTATCCCAAAACTTTTTTTGGTCTTATGACTATCTTACCATCATTACTTAGTATAACAAAAAATACACGCACAGTTGGACGTGGTGTCCAATCCACATTTGTAATTTTATTCACATTATTAATGTTATCTGGAATCGGCGCTAGATTAATTTATTTGCAAATTATCGAAGGAAAAAACCACCGCACCCGTGCAGAATCCAACCGGATTCGCATTATTTCCAAACAACCAGAAAGAGGTAATATTTTTGACAGAAATGGTAAATTATTAGCCAGCACTCGTTATCCTCGGTCTGTGTACTTATGGCCAATGGCACATACTAAACCCGCCTGGTCTGTGGTTGGTCCACGTCTAGCCAAAATTCTCGACATTCCCCAAGAAGAAATCGAGAAAACACTTGAACAATCTGCTATCAGCCCTTCTTCACTAATTCGCATTGCTCGCAACCTCAATGAAGCACAGGTAACAGCATTAAAAGAGTATGAAAATGAACTACCGGGCGTAGAAATAAATACGGAAGCTGTTCGTTATTATCCCCACGGTCAAGAGTTAGCTCATGTACTTGGGTATACTCGTGAAATTACTGCTAAACAATTAGAAAAAAGGAAAGCGGAAGGCTACAGATTAGGAGATGTGACAGGTCAAATGGGGGTAGAAAAAGCCTATGAAAAATTGTTAAGAGGTGAATGGGGCGGTCAGCAGATAGAGGTAGATGGTAGCGGTAGACCCATAAAAGTGTTGGGAAGCAAAGAAGCAAAAGCTGGTAATGATTTGCACTTAACTATAGATTTAGATATACAACTGGCAGCAGAAAAAGCTTTAGGTAAGCGTAATGGGGCAATAGTCGCAATTGACCCTAAAAATGGGGCTATCTTAGCAATGGTGTCTCATCCCACTTTCGACCCCAATATCTTTTCTAAGCAAAAACTTTCTCAACAAGATGTGAAAACAACATTCCAAAATCCTGAACATCCTTTCGTCAATCGGGCTATTAGCGTCTTTCCTCCAGCTAGTACCTTTAAAATTGTTACCACAACGGCCGGACTAGAATCAGGTAAATTTTCTCCTGATACAGTATTACAAACCTACGGTTCTTTAAATATCGGTGGAACTAGATTTGGTGAATGGAATCATGCTGGTTTTGGACCATTGGGTTTTGTGGGCGCATTACAGTGGAGTAGCGATACCTTCTTTTATCAAATTGGGAAGCGAGTCGGTGGACCAACATTGATTGAATGGACTCGTAAATATGGATTTGGTCAAAGAACCGGCTTTGAATTTACCACAGAAGAAGCTAAGGGTTTAGTTCCCGATGAAAATTGGAAACAGAAAACATGGAAAATACCTTGGAGTGTAGGCGACACTGTGAATATGTCCATTGGCCAAGGGGCTTTACAAGCTACCCCTTTACAAGTTGCTGTCATGTTTGCTGTACCTGCTAATAGTGGTTATCGAGTGCAACCCCATTTGTTGAAAGATAATGAAGAAGCTAAAAGCTGGAGACAATCATTAAATCTCAAACCCACAACCATCAAAATTTTGCGTGAAGGATTGCGGAAGGTAGTCCATGAAGGCACAGGTAAGGCATTAAATGTCCCAACTCTTCCCCCAGTAGCTGGTAAAAGTGGCACTGCTGAAGCTTGGAGAAAAGGAGTTAAAGAAAATCACGCTTGGTTTGGGGCTTATGCACCTGCGGATAAGCCAGAGATTTTAGTCGTGGCCTTTGCTGAACATTCCGGTGGTGGTGGTGGTAGTGTGGCTGCACCAATGATTCTAGAAATAATGGAAAAACATTTTGCTCGAAAATAGGTAATAGGTAATAGGTAATAGGTAATCCTGAATTTACATTGATGGGATTCAGTTTTTCTGATTATTGAAAAATACAAAAAAAGACCCTGGAATTTTCTCCAGGGTACATACACGTTTTTCAGGCATTAATAAATCCAAGGATAATCAACCTCCAGAAATATAGCTACTACCTAAAGTAGAGTTAATGGAAATATTTTTGCTGTTGGTGAATAGGAAGTTACATTTAATCCACATTCTGTAGATTAATTCAGAAATATCTTGATCATCAGTGGCGATCGCGTCACAATAATAGTTAAACCGCCGTAATTTATCTTTACAATGTCCCTCTCCCAACTGACTCCCACCCTTTCCTCTCCCCACATCCCCACAGAAAACTACTGGGGATATGATTATGATTTAGTCATCGTCGGTGGTGGAATTGTCGGCTTAACCCTAGCCGCAGCGTTAAAAGACTCTGGGTTAAGCATTCTTCTCATTGAGGCTAGAGTTGCATCAGCCGCAGTCGCCAAAGGACAGGCTTATGCTGTGCATATGTTATCAGCACAAATTTTCCAAGGTATTGGTTTATGGGACAAAATTCTCCCCAATGTTGCCAAATATAACCAAGTTCGCCTCTCTGATGCTGATTATCCTAATGTAGTCAATTTCCAAACTGCTGATTTAGGTACACCAGAGTTAGGTTTTGTAGCAGAACATTATGCACTGTTAGGACCTTTAGAAGAATTTGTGCAAAATTGTGCAAATGTAACTATCTTGTGTCCAGCAGAAGTAGTCAGTACACAAAATGAGAGAGATATAGTTACTATTAATATGAAAATTGCCGATGAAAATCGGACAATTCGCAGTAAATTGTTAGTAGCTGCCGATGGTTCAAAATCTCCCATTCGTCAAGCTGCGGGCATTAAAACCAAAGGTTGGAAATATTGGCAATCATGTATTGTGGCTTTTGTAAAACCAGAAAACCCCCACAATAACACTGCTTACGAAAAGTTTTGGTCAAGTGGTCCATTTGCGATTTTACCTTTACCTGGAAACCGTTGTCGTATTGTTTGGACTGCACCCCATGAGGAAGCAAAAGCCCTGTGTGCATTGAATGATCAGGAGTTTTTAGCAGAACTGACTAAACGCTATGGTCAGCAAGGGGGTAAATTGGAATTATTAGGAGACAGGTTTGTTTTTCAGGTACAGTTAATGCAGAGCGATCGCTATGTTCTCCCCCGTTTAGCTTTAATTGGTGATGCAGCACATAACTGTCATCCCGTCGGTGGACAAGGTTTAAATTTGGGAATACGTGACGCAGCAGCATTAGCTGAAATTATCCAAACAGCACATAAACATCGTCAAGATATTGGTAATATTTCCATACTCAAACAATATGAAAGCTGGAGAAAAAAAGAAAATCTCGCAATATTGGGTTTTACCGATTTATTAGATCGAGTTTTTTCTAACAACTTCTTACCAATAGTCATAATTCGCCGTTTGGGTCTATGGATTATGCAGCGAGTTCCCATAGTAAAAATATTCGCCCTGAAATTAATGATTGGCTTAAAAGGAAAAACTCCACAACTAGCCAAACGGTGAAATTACCAAAACCAAAATATCGTAGGGTGCGTCAGACTCGATAACTTAGCCAGCCATAAATAGATTTTGACATCTGACGCACCTTAAAAATGTACTTCTTTTGATAATTTGTTAAGAACATCAACCTAATAACTAAGGAGAGTAAGAGATATCATGACTCAAACTTTAGAAAATTCCCTTAATTTAGTAGAAGAAGAACAACATTTCTACCGTCGTGGAGTAACTTGGGAAAAGTTCCAAGCAATTCAAAAAGCATTTGAAAATGTACCAGGAGTGCGTTTATTTTATTGTGAAGGAGTTTTAGAAATCGTGAGTATTAGTAAACCACATGAATTGATTACATCCTTAATGGGATTGCTGCTAGGACAATATTTTTTAGAACAAGGGATCGAATTTTTCCCTAGTGGAAGTTTTTCGCAAATTCTTCCTGGTATAGTTGAGTATCAAGCCGATTTATCCTATTGTTTTGAAACAGATAAAGATAGACCAGATTTATGTATTGAAATTGTTATTACTAGCGGGAGTCCTATCAAACTGAAGAAATACAAATTAATGCAAGTTTCCGAAGTTTGGTTTTGGGAAGATGGAACGCTGGGAATTTACTGTTTGAGAGAGGAAGAATATGAGAAAGTTAATAATAGTGAGTTATTACCCAAATTAGATTTATCCTTATTGAATCGTTGTCTTTTGTTATCTTCTCCCCTGGAAGCAATTAAAGAATTTCGTCGAGGGATTTAATAGTTGTTATATTATTCCTCGTTCCCAGCTTCTAGCTGGAAATGCGATCAAGAAAGTTCTGACTTCTGATAATCTAGAGGCGGAGCCTCATAAACCGTATTCCCTGTCAGAGACAGGGAACAAGGAATTAAGAAACTTCTAGTTTTTCCTTACCTGCATTCAAAGCCACAACATCTTGCAACCTCGAAATCACAAAAGATTTCTCCAAATAAGACAACAAACCGCCAGCTTTTGGACCCTTTTCTTTATTCAAGAAAGATAGATACAAAGCCTTAAAAGCAATTGGTTGTTGAATCCCTAACTCCTTAGTAGTCGAGAAAATTATAGTTTGTAATTCTTCAGCTTCCCAATTAGGAATATTTTGCAAATTTTCCATCAATTTTTGCAAATAAGCAACTTGTTCCGCATTAAAATCATTAGCTTTGTCGGGAACTTGTTCCAAATAAAGAACTAACTTTTCTTCTTCATCTGCATAATCTTGTAACCACAATTGAGCAGCAGCAATTCTTTGATTAATAATTTGCTGATCATACTCATTTAAAGGCTGTAGACTACGTTGGATAACCTCATCCTGAATATTTAAACGCGGAACTTGCAACAGAGAAATCAACGTACTAAAATCAAAAGGTTGGAAAGTTTTGATTTCATCCCCTACTTGCGCGTAAAACAACGGCATTAATTCCTCATTTAATTCAGGAGACTTAGAATACTTGTTAATTAAAGTATCGTAATCTCTGAATAAACGAGTAGTAGTTTCATAATTTGGTGCAAAATTAATTACTGTTCTTGGCTGAGTCCGCAACATTAAAAAGCGCAGTAATTCAGGAGGAAGTAAAGCCGCAATTTCTTTTGCACCCGAACCTACACCCTTAGAAGAACTCATCTTTGTCCCATTAACAAGAATGAATTCATAAGGAGCATGGAAAGGAGGTTGCTTTTGTAAAACCTTACGACTAATAGCATTAGCAACATCTCTAGAACCACCTTTTTGAGAGTGGTCTTTACCAGCCATTTCAATAGTTACACCCTGTACATCCCACTTGGCTACCCATTCAACTTTCCAAGGTAATTTACCATTACCATTAAAAGGAGAAACCCACCCAGAATGTCCACAACCGTTTGTATAATCAGTTGCCTCTGGTTTGCAAGTGTAAAAAACTTCTGAACCGTTATAATCTGTAGTGACAGTTGTGGCAATCTTACCGCAATTTTCACAAATAACTTGAAAAGGATACCAATTATTGGGACGATCAGCCTTACTGACTTCTTTATATGCTTCTCTCACCAAATGAGCATTTTTTAAGAAAGTGTCAATATGAGAATTAAGCTGGCCAGAACGATATAAATCCCGGAGAAAATAAGTTTCTGGTTTAATTCCTAAATACTCGAAAACTTCAAAAAATTCACCAATGAAATATTTAGCATAATCACTAGCATCATCACCAGGAGAAGGCACATTACACAGAGGAAAACCCAAATAAGGAGAAAACTTTTCCTGATCCAAGTATTTTGGAACCGTATCCAGTGCGTCATAGTCATCCACACCATACAAGAATTTGACGGGTTTACCTGCGTGTTTCAAAGCCCGGTAAATAACATCATGGATAACCACACCCCGCAATGACCCAACGTGTACCCTTCCTGATGGAGTCTTAGAATCATTAACTACCTGGTAGCCTACTGCATCAGCAGCGATTTTATCAGCCCAAAACATTTGCTATTTATCTTTTCACAATCTATCTATCTTAACTTTTGTCATGGAGAATAATCTCATTGTTGACTAAGTTCAATAATATTTCCATCGGGATCTTTAATAAAAATAGCCGCACGGCCAGAAGCACTAGCTTGGAAAGGATAATTTTTAGCGGTTAACTCATCCTTTGCAACCTGTAAATCAAGCACAGCAAAAGCAACATGAGGATTTTGTCCCCATTTTTCTTGTTGTTTATCAGTGGGTACATGATTTGCAACTATCAGATGAATTTGATAATTACTAATTTGATACCATACTCCGGGATATTTTAGGGGACGATCTATTTTATCTAGTCCTAATACATGACTATAAAAGTATTCAGAACGTTCTAAGTCAGTAACCAAAATAGCAGTATGAAGACTTTGGATAATTTGCATATTTGTAATTATGTGGTATGACGCAATGAAAATGTCAGAATCAGGATGTCCAGGATGTAAGGATTTACAGGATGAAGAGATGAAATATTTTTGATATTTTGACATCTGAATCAGCAATGTAGATTGAATTAAGCTAAAAAACATCTAAGAAAATGTCTGAATCAGGATGTCCAGGATTTAAGGATTTACAGGATGAAGAGATGAAATATTTTTGATATTTTGATATCTGAATCAGTAATGTAAGTTAGATTAAGCAACACCACAATTTAAAAAATCACCCAAAATGTTGGGTTTCCTTGAGCCAACCCAACCTACTGAAAACAATTAGCAGAATTTAATGGACAAAAATCCTGTAAATCCTTAAATCCTGGACATCCTGATTCAGACAGTTAATTTGATAATCACCAAATTTAATCATGTTGGGTTTGCTTGAGTCAACCCAACCTACTGAAAACAATTACCAGAATTTAATGGACAAAAATCCTGTAAATCCTTAAATCCTGTAAATCCTGATTCAGACAGTTAATCTGATACCAAAAACATTCCCCCTCATTATTATATAATGAGAGGGAATGTTATTAAATATTAAACCTGGCATCGAGCTATTTTCACGCAGGGCTACCCCTAAACTATCGTCGCCGCAGCAGCGTTTCACCTCTGAGTTCGGGAAGGGATCAGTGTGGTTCCACCGCGCCATAGACACCAGGAAAGCCTGTAGTTGCTAATTCGTAATTCGTAATTCGTAATTCGTAATTACAGCAACCCTGAAGACTGCATTTGAGAAAGAGAAATCACAATAACATTATTGAATATGAGGTCAAGCCCTCGGTCTATTAGTACTTCTTTGCTTCATACATTACTGTACTTCCACATAAAGCCTATTAACGGGTGTTCTGCCCGTGACCTTACCTACTTTTTGTAGTGAGAGTACTCATCTTGAGGTGGGCTTCCCACTTAGATGCTTTCAGCGGTTATCCTCTCCGCACTTGGCTACCCAGCGTTTACTGTTGGTACAATAACTGGTACACCAGCGGTGCGTTCCTCCCGGTCCTCTCGTACTAAGGAGGACTCCTCTCAATACTCTTGCGCCTGCACCGGATATGGACCGAACTGTCTCACGACGTTCTGAACCCAGCTCACGTACCGCTTTAATGGGCGAACAGCCCAACCCTTGGGACGTACTTCCGCCCCAGGTTGCGATGAGCCGACATCGAGGTGCCAAACCTCCCCGTCGATGTGGACTCTTGGGGGAGATCAGCCTGTTATCCCTAGAGTAACTTTTATCCGTTGAGCGACGGCCATTCCACTCTGCGCCGTCGGATCACTAAAGCCTACTTTCGTACCTGCTCGACTTGTCAGTCTTGCAGTCAAGCTCCCTTTTGCTTTTACACTCGTCGCACGGTTTCCAAGCGTGCTGAGGGAACCTTTGCGCGCCTCCGTTACCTTTTAGGAGGCGACCGCCCCAGTCAAACTGCCCACCTGAAACTGTTCCCCAACCGGCTTACGGTCGTGGGTTAGAATTCTAGCTTCGCCAGAGTGGTATCTCACCGTTAGCTCCCTACTCCCCAAAAGGAGTAGTTCACCGCTTCCCACCTATCCTGCGCAAGCGAAGCCCGAACACAATTCCAGGCTACAGTAAAGCTTCATAGGGTCTTTCTGTCCTGGTGCAGGCAGTCCGTATCTTCACAGACATTCCTATTTCGCCGAGTCTCTCTCTGAGACACCATCCAAATCGTTACGCCTTTCGTGCGGGTCGGAACTTACCCGACAAGGAATTTCGCTACCTTAGGACCGTTATAGTTACGGCCGCCGTTCACCGGGGCTTCAGTCGCCAGCTTTACTTTCGCTGACCGGCTTCTTTAACCTTCCGGCACTGGGCAGGCGTCAGCCCCCATACGTCCTCTTACGAGTTGGCGGAGACCTGTGTTTTTGGTAAACAGTCGCTTGGATCTCTTCACTGCGACCCACTGCTTAGGTGGGCACCCCTTCTTCCGAAGTTACGGGGCCATTTTGCCGAGTTCCTTAGAGAGAGTTATCTCGCGCCCCTTGGTATTCTCAACCTCCCTACCTGTGTCGGTTTCGGGTACGGGTGTTCTATCTTCATCACATAATTAGCTTTTCTTGGCACTATCCTTCACCACGCGGGGTTCGTAAACCCCTCCCAAACCAATCAGGGTATGGCTATCTTTGATGCGTCCCTACTTATGCTCCCATAGAACAGTAAGTGACTATTGACACTTTGTCCATCGACTACGCCGTTCGGCCTCGCCTTAGGTCCCGACTAACCCAGAGTGGACGAACCTGGCTCTGGAACCCTTAGGGTTTCGGGGTGTATGATTCTCACATACATTTGCGCTACTCAAGCCGACATTCTCACTTCCGTTTCGTCCACAGCTGCTCGCCGCTACTGCTTCAACCTACGACGGAACGCTCCCCTACCGATTAATAAATTAATCCCACAGCTTCGGTACATCACTTAGCCCCGTTCATTTTCGGCGCAAGATCGCTTGACTAGTGAGCTATTACGCACTCTTTCAAGGGTGGCTGCTTCTAGGCAAACCTCCTAGTTGTCTAGGCAATCTCACCTCCTTTATCACTTAGTGATGATTTGGGGACCTTAGCTGGTGGTCTGGGCTGTTTCCCTCTTGACAATGAAGCTTATCCCCCACTGTCTCACTGGCAATGTCTTCTTCTGGGTATTCTGAGTTTGTCTCGATTTGGTACCGGTCTCCCAGCCCGCACCGAAACAGTGCTTTACCCCCCAAATTTAACCATTACCGCTGCGCCTCAACACATTTCGGGGAGAACCAGCTAGCTCCTGGTTCGATTGGTATTTCACCCCTAACCACACCTCATCCGCTGATTTTTCAACATCAGTCGGTTCGGACCTCCACTTGGTGTTACCCAAGCTTCATCCTGGACATGGTTAGATCACCAGGGTTCGGGTCTATAAACACTGATTTAACGCCCTTTTCAGACTCGGTTTCCCTTTGGCTCCAGCATTCTCGCTTTAACCTACCAGTGCCTATAAGTCGCCGGCTCATTCTTCAACAGGCACGCGGTCATCCGTTAAATCGGACTCCCACTGCTTGTAAGCTTATGGTTTCATGTTCTATTTCACTCCCCTTCCGGGGTTCTTTTCACCTTTCCCTCGCGGTACTTGTTCACTATCGGTCACACAGTAGTATTTAGCCTTACGAGGTGGTCCTCGCTGATTCACATGGAATTCCTCGTGCTCCATGCTACTCGGGATTCAGCTACTATCCTTTGGTTTTCAACTACGGGACTTTCACCCCCTCTGGTACAGTATTTAGCTGTTTCGTCTAACCTAACGGATTCGATATCGCTGTCCCACGACCCCAGAAGATAAATCCTCTGGTTTAGGCTTTTCCCCTTTCGCTCACCACTACTTAGGGAATCTCTAGTTTGATTTCTCTTCCTCCAGCTACTAAGATGTTTCAGTTCGCTGGGTTGGCTCTTTCCTGTCTATATATTCAACAGGTAGTACATAGGGTTGCCCCATTCGGACATTTCCGGATCTTAGTTTGCTTCCAACTCCCCGGAACATTTCGTCGGTAACCACGTCCTTCATCGCCTCTGTGTGCCTAGGTATCCACCATTAGCCCTTATTAGCTTGACCACATTTCTTTTTGTCTGCTTTGATGAAACATTCTCATGTTTCACGTCTGCTCTGCTAATTCTCTTTCTCTTATGCAGTTTTCAAGGTTCTGGCTGGAATTTAACCCAGCATTCAAAAACTATTTTCATAGTTTCAGGTGCTATCTTTTTTCCAAATGTGGAGGTTAGCGGACTCGAACCGCTGACATCCTGCTTGCAAAGCAGGCGCTCTACCAACTGAGCCAAACCCCCATCCAAAATTTTGGATTTTGGATTTGTGATTTTGGATTGATTTTTTATTCCAATCTAAAATCTAAAATCGGCAATCTAAAATTCTTTCAGGTGGGCCATCCTGGACTCGAACCAGGGACCTCACCCTTATCAGGGGTGCGCTCTAACCACCTGAGCTAATAGCCCTTATCGAACCCTCATCATAGTTTGAAAGCTTTACTTCAAGTCTGCGACCGACCTAGGTTAGACCAATTTAGTTTCTTTTGCTATTCACAATCGAAATTCTAAATGGATTAGGTCTCCCTAAAAGGAGGTGATCCAGCCACACCTTCCGGTACGGCTACCTTGTTACGACTTCACCCCAGTCATCAGTCCTACCTTAGGCATCCCCCTCCTTTCGGTTGGGGTAACGACTTCGGGCGTGACCAACTTCCATGGTGTGACGGGCGGTGTGTACAAGGCCCGGGAACGAATTCACTGCAGTATGCTGACCTGCAATTACTAGCGATTCCTCCTTCACGAAGGCGAGTTGCAGCCTTCGATCTGAACTGAGCTACGGTTTATGAGATTCGCATCACATCGCTGTGTAGCTGCCCTTTGTCCGTAGCATTGTAGTACGTGTGTAGCCCAAGACGTAAGGGGCATGCTGACTTGACGTCATCCCCACCTTCCTCCGGTTTGTCACCGGCAGTCTCTCTAGAGTGCCCAACTTAATGCTGGCAACTAAAAACGAGGGTTGCGCTCGTTGCGGGACTTAACCCAACATCTCACGACACGAGCTGACGACAGCCATGCACCACCTGTGTTCACGCTCCCGAAGGCACTCCCAACTTTCGCCGGGATTCGTGACATGTCAAGTCTTGGTAAGGTTCTTCGCGTTGCATCGAATTAAACCACATACTCCACCGCTTGTGCGGGCCCCCGTCAATTCCTTTGAGTTTCACAGTTGCCTGCGTACTCCCCAGGCGGGATACTTAACGCGTTAGCTACGGTACAGCTCGGGTCGATACGAGCTACACCTAGTATCCATCGTTTACGGCTAGGACTACTGGGGTATCTAATCCCATTCGCTCCCCTAGCTTTCGTCCCTCAGTGTCAGTATTGGCCTAGCAGAACGCCTTCGCCACCGGTGTTCTTCCTGATATCTACGCATTTCACCGCTACACCAGGAATTCCTTCTGCCCCGACCACACTCTAGCTTTGTAGTTTCCACCGCCTTTATCACGTTGAGCGTGACTCTTTAACAGCAGACTTACAATGCCACCTGCGGACCCTTTACGCCCAATCATTCCGGATAACGCTTGCATCCTCCGTATTACCGCGGCTGCTGGCACGGAGTTAGCCGATGCTTATTCCTCAGGTACCGTCATTTTTTTCTTCCCTGAGAAAAGAGGTTTACAACCCAAGAGCCTTCCTCCCTCACGCGGTATTGCTCCGTCAGGCTTTCGCCCATTGCGGAAAATTCCCCACTGCTGCCTCCCGTAGGAGTCTGGGCCGTGTCTCAGTCCCAGTGTGGCTGATCATCCTCTCAGACCAGCTACTGATCGTCGCCTAGGTGCGCCTTTACCACACCTACTAGCTAATCAGACGCAAGCTCTTCTTCAGGCAGCAAGCCTTTCACCTCTCGGCACATCCGGTATTAGCCACCGTTTCCAGTGGTTGTCCCGAACCTGAAGGTAGATTCTTACGCGTTACTCACCCGTCCGCCACTAAATCCCTAAAGATTCCGTTCGACTTGCATGTGTTAAGCATACCGCCAGCGTTCATCCTGAGCCAGGATCAAACTCTCCATTTTGTTTTTTCGAGTTTGTTGGCTCCGACATTAGTTAAAATCTCGGAATCCTCTACAATTATCTAGGAACTAATTCCCAGTAATTTAAATTATCTTACGACGAGGATTGGTTTAATCTATTCTTTCAAAGTATTATTTTTTCTCGGTTCAGTTGCCGGGAGTTGTTTCTCTCTTCGGCACTTAATCAATATAACAATCCTTCCTAGTTCTGTCAAGGGGTTTTTGCAATCTTTTTTTAGGGAAGTAAAAATAATACCTGAAAGCCTTATGAAATCGGGACTCAGCCGATTCTTCAGTTATCAGGTCAGCAATAATATTGTGTGTGAGTTGAAAAACCAAGAGTCACCGAGTCACCGAGTCAGGAGTTAATGAACCACGAAGGGACGAAGGACACGAAGGAAGAAGGAAGAAGGAAGAGGAAGGTTGGGCAATTAGTCCTCTTTAACCGGTTATTTTTAGTGAGAATGCAAGGGTTTTCAACATCTTGGCTCAATAATCTTGCACTTATTTGCTTATAAAGTCCTGTAAACCTTTATCTATCAACGCTTTTGCTTTCTTTTATGCAAGCCCTACTTATTTGGAGGTTTTTGAGGGAGAAGCCTTTTGTAAACGCAGCAACGTATTATAAAGTTGTTGTTTTAAATTATTATTGTTTTGAATCTCTAGGGTAATTTTATTGAATCTGTCAACGGTGAGACCACTATCCCCAACTATTTTTTGAGAATGGTTGCAGTAATTTACGGCAATATCTTTTGCTTTGCCGGGTAGTGCATTGACACTTGCGGGATCATTGCAGATTACTTGGGGGATATCTTTGCTACCGATAATTTTTTTAATTTCTTCAAAGGCTTGCTGACGGACTGGTTCCATCCCCAATACGGCTTTTGCATAATTAGTTACTTCCGTATTATTAACGGTTACAGTTTCAGCAACTACTTTGGCATTGAAGCCGAAAGTACCGAAAATTAGACTTGCAGTGGCAACAGTTACCAAAATCAAGGGTTGAGAGAGAATTCGCTGCAACCGATTGGTTAAATGAAGACTATAAATTTCGAGCATATAACTAGGTGACACAGAGGGAAAATAGGGAACGTGATAATGAGTTGGAATTATTTTCTTAATTAGAAGTTCCGGTGAAGGTTGAACATATATAGGAATCCTAAATTATTTTTGAACAATATTTAAGTATTGTAGGGTGGGCAATGCCCACAATATCCGGGTTTTGGTGGGCAATGCCCACCCTACGTATATGTTCAAAAATCAAATAGGAGTCCTATATATTAATGGGGATATTAAATGCGGTGACATATTTGACAAAGTTCGATAACTTTGGTTTGTAGTGTTGAAGTTTCCGGTGCGCCTTGCTTGAGGCTAACTTCTAATTCTAATAGCAGAGGTAAGGCCGATATGAGTTGCTGTAAGGTAAGAGATTTGACTTCTTGCTGTAGGAAGTAGATGCGTTTAGGGTTGGAGATTTCAGCACCTTGAGCGATCGCTTGCGGGTTACGTTCACCACTGTCTATCATCATTCTTACCAATAACCAGGTGCGAAATTGACCAATGAGTGTGGCAACTATTCGTAAACCTGGTTCGGCTGCGGTGGTGAGATCACCTAAGATTCCTAAAGCTTTCGGAGTATCTCCAGTTCTGATCGCTGTTGCTAATTGTAAAGTATTTTGAGTAGTATTTCTCACTAACTCAGATACTGTATTTACATCTAAAGGTTTGCCGCTACCTTCTGTATAGAGACGTAATTTCTCTAGTTCATTGTAGAGAAGACGAGTATCATTACCTACTGATTCGGCTAATTGTTCAGCTATGAGGGGACTTATTTTTATTCCCACAGTTTGAGCCGCTTGTTGGACTGATTGGATTAAAAGTTCGGTTTTCCAAGGGGGAATCAGGGGAAATTCGGAAACTGTAGCAAATTGTTTGAGGAGTTTTGTACTTTTCAGCCGTTCATCTGGTTTGTTTCGACTGGTCAATAGTAAGGTGGAATCTGCGGGGATGACCTTGAGAGTTCGTTGTAATTCTGCTAGTATATTATCTGGACAGTTTTGGCTCATAGTTGTGTTGATGAGCCACACCAACCTCCCACCAGCACCAAATGGCGGTGTCATTGCTTGATTTAAAGCTTGAACAATAGGATCAGGTTGATCTGCCAAAAAAGAGGTATAATTAAAACTTGTCCACAGGGGATCGAGAATCCGATCTCGCAAAGTTACTACGGCTTTTTCCATAGCAAAATCATCTTCACCCCAATAAAAATATATTGGCATAGCAATTTAAAATTTAAAAAACCAAAATTAATTTGGTTAAATTGAGTAAATCTCCCTACAATCTATCAAAAGAGCGCAAGGTGATCAAGATTGGACGACAACTACCAAACCTACTTAAATCGGGTAGCCCGCATGACGCTACCAGAGGCTTACAAAACCCAAATTCAGCATATTCAGGAATCTTCTAAATTCCAAGTTCAGGCTGGAGTTAGGGAAGCTGTACCTTTTCCAGGCTATACGCTGATTACGCCACCAGCAGGAGAAGATGCAAACAACGCTGCTTTTTACAGCCAAATACAAGCCTACCAACAGCAACTTTTAAAGCTGCCCATTGCTAATGATTTAATTGTACCTGTTCCTCCTGTTAGTTTTCATGTAACGGTGGCAGATTTGATTTGGGATAGTGCTTTTAATCATGCTTGTGCAAAAAATCCCCAATTTGCTGAAGACTTGAACTCTCAATTAACTGAGAGATTTGCAGAATATCAACAATTGATGACAAAGGAATCTGATCCCATTTCTTGGCAAATGTTGGGATTGATTGTCATGCCTAGGGCTGTAGGTGTATGTTTAGTACCTAAGGATAAACGTTCCTATGAGGAAATTATTCAATTCCGGCGGATAATTTATCAAAATCGCCCATTAATGGGCTTGGGTATTGAGCAACATTATAATTTTACGGCTCATGTAACATTGGGGTATTTTAGCGAAATTCCCCCAGAATTAGATCGGGTAAATCTGAATACAATGTTTTGTGAGTTTAATCAATCATTGCCATTAGATACGCCAGATTTTCTCATTAATAAGGTGGAATTACGAAAATTTGATAATATGATCCGCTATTATCGTCAACCAGACTGGCCGAGTTTGGATTTTTAAGTAATTCATAGTAGGGGTTTAGCACTGCTAAACCCCTACAAACGTGACAAATACTTATTCACAAATTCTTGAGGAGTTAAACATTCAAACTCTTTTGTTTCTTGAACTAAACAACGAATTAGCCTTCAATGACATTCTTAATTGTCTTTGTCCTAAATTATAAACCAAAAGGCATAATGCCATTAACATCATCATTGT
>JAKOGY010000075.1 GCA_028658405.1 Dolichospermum sp. ST_sed8
CCTACGTTAATGTCCGGATTAGGAGTCACGCTCGTTGCCCACACTCACCTGAAAGGGAGTGTGTGGAGTACGTCACGTTCACTCTTATTTACCACTATAAATCCAAAAATTAGATCCCCGACTTCTTTAAGAAGTCGGGGATTTAAGAATTACTTCTGAATAATATGTTTCAGCAAACCTTCACAAGCATCTATCAGTAAATCAATCACTTGATTAAAACCCTCAACTCCACCATAATAGGGGTCTGGAACTTCCTTGAGGGTGTGTGTAGAGCAAAAATCACACATTAATCTAACTTTAAAATGATATTGCCCAGAACGGTCAACAGCCAGGATATCATCATAATTATTCCTATCCATTGCCAAAATCAAATCAAACTCTTTAAAGTCCGATAGCTGAAATTGACGAGCTTGTCCTTGGAGTTTAAATCCTAATTTATTCTCCGCTGCGGCGCTCATGCGTCTATCTGGGGAAGCACCGATGTGATAACCAGCAGTACCCGCAGAATCGCAAAGAATTGTATTAGTTAAACCTGCTTGGTCAATCAGATGATTCATAATATTTTCTGCCGATGGTGAGCGGCAAATATTACCAAGGCAGACAAAAAGTAACTTATAAGTCATGTATTTTGATTTTTGTGTCAGTTGTCAGTTATTTTATACTACTGACCCCTGACCGGGAATTTTAGATTTTAGATTTTAGATAAAAAAATTTGGTACGAGTTCCCATCTTTGAGAACAGAAAAATCGTAAATCCAAAATTTTTGAGCTTCTACACGTTAGGTTGGAGTCAATCCAAAATCCAAAATCATAAATCCAAAATTGAGTGACTACATTCCTGGTAATTCCAGTCCACTGGTTAACTCTTCCATCCGTTCCCGCATGGTTTCGGTAGACTTTTTATAGGCATCTTTCATAGCCGCAACTACTAAATCAGAAAGCACTTCTGCACCTTCTTCTAAAGCAGATGGAGCAATTTCCACTCGTTTGGGTTCTTGGTTGCCACTGACAATAACTTTAACAAGTCCACCACCAGATTCTCCGAGAATCTCCATTTGCTCTAGTTCTTCTTGAAGACGCTTTGCACCTTCTTGAACTTGCTGGGCTTTTTTAAAAGCTTCGGCTAATTCCTTCATTTTGCCCAAGCCAAAGCCAAATCCCTGTCCTTTTTCTGCCATAACTGGTTATCCGCTGTATGATTACTAACAAATCAAATTCAATTATAGATGGCGTGGGTAATTGGTAATGGGTAATTGGTAATTACTCTTGCCTTTTCCCTCTAGCCAACTGCTTGAAACTCACCCAACATTTTCACTTCTGGTTCTAACCAAATTGACCAGCGTTCTTGTACCTCATGTTGAATATGACGAATGAGGTAGAAAATATCACTGGCTTTAGCTCCACCCCGATTGACAATAAAATTAGCATGGAGTTGGGCAACTTGCGCTCCCCCTAATTGATAACCTTTGAGTCCGGTTTGTTCAATTAACCAACCAGCAGTATAAGGTTTAGGATTTCTAAACACACTGCCACAACTAGGATAGCTGTAGGGTTGAGTGCTAAGTCGGTGTTTTTTATGTTCTTTCGTTCTAGCCGTCACTTGCACAGGATCAGCCCCTGGTTGGAGTTGGAAGGTGGCTTGAGTCACGATCCGTTTACCACCTTGCAATTGTGAACTTCGGTATGTGTAGCCTAATTCCTCTGGGGTGAGAGTGGATAAAGTTCCATCTGGGGAAAGAACTTGGGCGCTAACTAACATATCTGCAATACAGCTACTGTGCGCTCCAGCATTCATCACCACCGCACCACCCACCGTTCCCGGAATGCCCACAGCCCATTCTAATCCTTCCCAGCCTAAAGCCGCTGCGTCCCATGCTAAAGTAGGAATAGCTTCTCCGGCAGATACGGTTAATTGACCTGTGGCTGGGTCGAAATGTTTAGACCGGAGATGGCGAGTAGCGATAACTAAACCGGGGATACCGCGATCGCTCACCAACAAATTAGAACCAGCACCTAATATTGTGACTGCTAAATCATTTTCTTTTGCGTACTCAATACTTGCTTGCAACGCTCCTAAATCCTGGGGAGAAACATAGCATTCAGCCTCTCCTCCAACTCGATAAGAAGTAAACGCTGACAAAGAAGAATGGGTTTTGAGAGGACAATTAGTTCCTGGTAAGTAAATTAATTTACTATGATCCACATCACTTTGAGTTTGCAGTTGTGGAGTTAAATCAGAAAATTCGCAGATTTTGCCAAATCCCTGGGAAGTTATCATCTTTACTTCAATTGGTGAATTTTTGACTTATGTGATTTATTTACCGAACAAATCCGGTATTGCCATGAGCTTATCAAACTCTGCTAAATACGGTTATTAGCCTAAGAGGATATTTGAAAAGTTTTGGGTGGTGATTTTAGGCACTTACTGATCCCCCCTGACCCCCTTAGAAAGGGGGAAACTAGAGTCAAAGTCCCCCTTTTTAAGGGGGATTTAGGGGGATCTAAAAATATTTGATCACCATAAGAGACTTTTCAAACACGCTCTAAGATGTGGCTTTTGCTGGTTCGCTCATGGTGGTAATAAGTTCAGGAATAGCCTGATTCAAGTTACCTGCACCTAAAAACAGCGCCAAATCTCCCGGACGAAGATTTTGCAGTAAAAACTCACTCACCAAAGGTAAAGTTTGTTGATAAACTACTTCAGGGTTATGTTTACTAATTGCAGTGGCTAAATCTTCTCCACTGACTTGTCCTAAATCAGGTTCACCCGCACTGTAAATATCCGTCAGCACGACTAAATCAGCGTGAGTAAAAGACTCAGCAAACTCTTTTAAAAACGTTAATGTTCGAGTATACCGATGGGGTTGGAAGATAGCAACTACTCTTTGTCCAGGTCTAGCTTGAAGACGGGCTGCGGCTAAAGTAGCACGGATTTCGCTAGGATGATGGGCATAGTCATCTATAAAAGTCACCCCAGCAGCTTCACCTCGGAACTCAAACCGTCGTCTTGCCCCTTCAAAGGTGGCAATACCTTTAGCAATTTCCCCAAATTCTAATCCTAAAACTCTACCCACAGCTACTGCCGCTAAAGAATTACTCAGGTTATGATGACTTAATAGCTGTAAATTTAATAACCCCAAGGCTTTACCTTTTTCCCAGACTAAAGCCGTTGTCCCATCAGCACGATAATCTACATTGGTAACGGTGTAATCAGCACCTTTATCTGGGTAAAGACTATAGCTAATAGTTGGTTTGAGGCAATCACGCACAGTTTCACAATCAATACTACCCACCAAAGTTTTGCAACCTTGAGCAAAGATTTGGAAAGTATCAATTACCTGTTCTAATGTCTCGTAGTGGTCAGGATGATCTAATTCAATATTAGTAATAATACCAATCTCTGGAGCGTGTTTCACCAAAGAACCATCAGACTCATCGGCTTCCGCTACTAAATAACGGCTTGCTCCCATTCTGGCATTACCTTCCCAAGCCTTTACTTCACCACCGACCAAAATTGTCGGATCAAGTCCAGCTTGCAACAGCATATAACCAATCATACTACTCGTAGTAGTTTTGCCATGAGTTCCTGCCACAGCAATGCTATAATAGTCAGCAATCAAAGCTGCAAGAACATCAGACCGATGCCAAATTGGACAGCCTAATTCCAGTGCAGCTTTATATTCTAAATTATTAGCATTAATAGCTGTGGAACAAATCACTTGGGGTAAGGTTGTTTTTGCGGCAGACAACTTTTCTGGAGAAGTTAATACTACAGCATCAGCCTCTAGTTCAGGCAGAAAAAATTCCAAATTGTTGGCTTCTTGTCTACTAAAAATGTGAGCGCCCAGGGATTCTAACTTGTGCGTAATATGGTTAGCACGTAAATCTGAACCGGATACTGGCAACTGGCGTTTGGTTAAAACATAAGCCAAAGCAGACATTCCAATCCCACCAATCCCAATGAAATGAAATGGTCTACCACTAAAATCTATAGAATTACTCATTTTATTTACCTCTTACACCACACCACACCAGAACCACATAAGACACGCGTATCATACCAGGATTTTGATTTTTACAGCTACTAACTATCCCATTCAAAATATTCATCCCTGCTGAATGATTAAATTTTGACTTTTGTTTGCCCTGTGAGCCAGATTACCCCCCAGTAGAAAATTCCGATTCTTTCTAATCTGCTCATAAGATTATTCTGACAATTTCTGCTACATCGGGAAAGAAAACTTGGTAAATTTAAATACATTTTGTCATGACTTTTTAGAACTAAGTACCATAGCCTTGGATATAGCAATTTGCATCACTTACCAAAAGCCTCTGTGGGAATTGACTACAATAGTACATTGGTAGTGAAATTATTGTTCAATTTCTAAAAATCATAATAGTTATTGGTCATTAGTCATTGGTTATTAGTTATTGGTTATATTATCCATTTGTGTCAGATAGGGGCGTATTGCAATACGCCCCTACTTGTCTGTCAGCAATACGCCCTTACTTATTCGTTGGCTTCCAGACCTGCCAGGGAATTTATTCCCTGTCTAATAGCTCAAGTCCACTTTAGTGGACTAAGGAATTTTCTAACTGTTTAGTCATCAAAAGACAACTTTGGCTATGAGCAAGGAACTTGAGTTCCTTGCGGGATGTAGGTTTTACGTTACAAGAGCATCCGGCAAGCGTAAAGCGAGCGTGTCTTTAGACCTGAGATATAAGCGACTCGTGCGGTAATAAAGCGCATAGAGTCTTTCTTTTCATTTTGACACTTGTGGTTATTGTCATCCCCCCATAACCTGCTTTCTGCCCCCTCGACTTTAAGAGTTTATTAATAAAATCTGTATTTTTTTGTTGATCTAAGAATTTCTCGTTATAAATAGCCTCCCCCTTTGCGATATGATTGGGGTCAACGATATCAACTTATAGGCATAAATACAGAGGGCAAGATACTGTGATTAGAGTTGCAATTAACGGTTTTGGGCGCATTGGACGTAACTTCGCACGCTGCTGGGTGGGTAGAGAAAATAGCAATATTCAATTAGTCGGTATTAATGACACATCCGACCCTAGAACTAATGCTCACTTGCTTAGATATGACTCCATGCTAGGCAAATTAAAAGGTGTAGACATTAGTGCTGATGATAACTCCATCACTCTTAATGGCAATACGGTTAAGTGCGTATCTGACCGCAACCCAGATAACTTGCCCTGGAAAGAGTGGGGAATTGACCTGATTATTGAATCAACAGGCGTTTTTACCAGCAAAGAAGGGGCAATGAGGCACGTAAATGCCGGAGCTAAAAAGGTTCTAATTACAGCCCCCGGTAAAAATGAAGATGGTACTTTTGTAATTGGTGTAAATCATCATGATTATGACCACAACATCCATAACATCATCAGTAATGCCAGTTGTACAACCAACTGTTTAGCTCCAATTGCTAAGGTATTAGATGAAAAATTTGGTATTATTAAAGGGATAATGACTACTACCCACAGCTACACTGGAGATCAGCGTTTACTAGACGCTTCTCACCGTGATTTGCGTCGGGCTAGAGCGGCTGCTATCAACATTGTCCCTACCTCTACAGGTGCAGCAAAAGCGGTAGCTTTGGTACTTCCTCAGTTGAAGGGTAAGCTAAATGGTGTCGCTTTGCGTGTACCAACCCCTAACGTTTCTATGGTAGATTTTGTAGTGCAAACTGAAAAACGCACTATTGCCGAAGAAGTTAATCAAGCTCTCAAAGAAGCGGCTGAAGGTTCTCTGAAAGGGATTTTAGGTTACACCGAATTGGAACTTGTATCTTCTGACTATCAAGGTACAGATGAATCTTCTATTGTTGATGCCAGCTTGACTATCGTTATGGGCAATGACATGGTAAAAGTCATGGCATGGTATGACAATGAGTGGGGTTATAGCCAACGTGTTCTTGATTTGGCTGAATTAGTCGCCCAAAAATGGGTTTAATAGTCAGTTGTTCTTTGTTTCAATCCCACTGATCACTGATTAATCAAATGGGCGCAGGGCCTGCGCCCCTACTGGTGAGGGGTTACAAGAAACTATAAACCACTGATCACTGATTAATGAAATGGGCGCAGGCCCTGCGCCCCTACTGACTAAAATGTTGAAATCCCTGGCTGAGACTGAGAACTTGGTTAGGGATTTCTGCTTTTTCATGGTGGAGAATTACTGTGGGTCCTGGGGTAATTGTGCCGATTATGGCTGCACCTGTGCCTAGTTTTTGTACTAATTTTAATGCAGGTTCTGGTGGTAAACACAGGACTAATTCAAAATCTTCCCCACCATAGAGGGCATATTCTAATGATTTTTCTGGTGTTAGCCACTCTTCAAAGGCTGATGGTAAGGGTATTTTACTAGATTCTATAACTGCACCGACTTGACTGGCTCGGCAAATTTGTAATACTGCGTCTGCTAAACCGTCGCTGCTATCCATACCGGAGATAGAAATAGGGACGGGGGATATAATAATTTCCTTGAGGATGGATATTACATCTAAACGGGGGTTGGGGCGTTGGTGAGCGGTGATGAGAGCCTGTTTTTGTTCAACTTTGAGGTGTTGTCCAATTTCGGGGTGTAAGAGCAATTCTAAACCGCCACGCGAACCGCCATGAGTCCCTGTGACGACTATTACATCTTCTGGTTGAGCAGTAGCACGACGAATAATAAAATCGGGGTGAGCTTGACCAAAGGCAGTGATTGCTAAAGTGGTAATAGGCGATCGCACTATATCACCACCAACTATCTTGACATGATATTTTGCTAAACATTCTGTCATGCCCTGATATAGTCGCTCCACCCAACTGACGGTTACATCTGGCGGTAAACCTAGTCCGACAGTTATGCCCACCGGAGTCGCCCCCATTGCTGCTAAATCGGACAAATTCGCCGCCGCAGCCCGCCAACCTGCATCCTCTGGGGAGGTGGTAACATCACTAAAATGCACGCCGTCAATGAGCATATCTGTGGTGACAATTAAAGATTGATTTGGCAACGTTTCCAAAACTGCGGCATCATCACCAATGATATCAGGTGGACAAAAGCGTTGTAATCTTTCTAAAAGACCTTGTTCACCAATATCTCGAACTCGCAGGGAAGATAAATTACTATTCATAATAGATTTTTCAATGATATAGCAATCCTAAATGATTTCTGATAGCTTGCGTAGCCATACAATATCTAAGTATTGTAGGGTGGGCATTGCCCACCAATAGTATATGTTCAAAAATCAAATAGTAATCCTATTGAAAAAGATTTGGCAGAACTAATCGAATATATAGAAAACCTCAAGGAAAATAATCTTGAAAAAACCCTTGCTAGACAGCAAAATTTCCTCAAGTTGTTTATTTCACTGCCATTTGATGATGATGCTTCTCTAATTTACGGAAGAATTCGTGCAGAATTATCATCAAAAGGAATTATGATTGGTTCTAATGATTTACAAATTGCGGCTATTGCTATGGCAAATAATTTGATATTGGTGACGCATAATGTCAAGGAATTTAGCCGGGTAAATGGTTTGCAGTTTGAAGATTGGGAAGTTTAATTTTAATTTGCTAATATTAAAAATATAAATATACTTCAAACCAAGGCTTAAAGACTTAAATCTAATAAGAATAAGAGCAGAAATAAAAAAGTACACGACAGCAAACAGAATAGATTTTAGATTTCAGAGTTAATCTAAAATCTAAAATCTAAAATTAATTAAGCTGCTTGTGGTTCAACTAAATTTTCTCCACCTTGAACAACGGTTGCTGATTCGATTTTGTCACCAGCTTTCAGCTTATCTAAAACCTCTTTACCTTCAGTCAGATAACCAAACACAGAATAACGACCATCTAAAAGATTGCGTCCTGCTGGAGTAAGTTCTGGTTCAAACAGAAAGAAGAAAATCTGAGAAGAACCACCATTAGGTTCATTTTCTGGACGTGCCATGACTAACGCACCAAAAGACGAAAAAGGCAAAACCGGCATATCTAAATAACGCCCAGCTTCTTCGAGAGTAGTACCGTAGGTTGGTTCTTTTTCGCCTTCGACCAGAATTTCTAAAGGAATAGCCCGATATTTGCCAGTTTGAGGATCAATAAAACCGACTTCCTTACCAACAGGATCTCCGGTTTGGAGGAAATAAGATTCTTCCGAACGGGTGAATTCTAAACCGTTATAAAAACCCCTTTGTACCAAATCCACAAAATTACCAGCAGTAACAGGGGCGCTATAGCCATCTACAACTACGGTGAGATTGCCTTTATTAGTTTTAAAAGCAATGGTAGCGCGTCCTTTGAGTTGGGGTAAATTACTGTACTCAGCAGGAACTTCAAAGGGGAATTCCTTCACCATTGATTCTTCTAATAAGCTAACAAGATTCAATAATTTGGCTCTTCCGTCAAGAATGGGTTCTTTTTGTTTAGTTTTAACTACTTCTTGCAGTTCTGTGATGCCAGATTTCAATTCAGTCATCCAAGCTTCGGCTTGAGGTTGGCGTTCTTCCGGAACGCTTGCTAATATTTGAGAAGGTTTATCGAGTATCCGCGATGCTTGCTTGAGGTCATTATTAACTGCGCTCCATCGCTTATTTGCCCGCAGTTGGTTAGAAATATCCTCCAAACTAGCTTGCAGTTTCCGTACAGGTTGATTATCTATCGGCAGTGCATAGCGCAACAAAGCCTTCCCGTCGGTAATTGCGTTTCCCGCTGGTAAGCCGGCGTTACTAGTGGAAGTCCACCCAGCCGTACTTATGCCTAAAAATATTGTTAATAGCAATATTACCTTTAGGCTGTTCTTCACCCAAGACTTTAATAAGTTCAACATGAATCTCTCTTTCTTCAGCATCAAAGTGTTGACTGGAAGTAACTCATTGATTATCTTCCCATATTGGGGGACTGGGGATGGAAGAGCTTGAGGACGCAGGGTGCAGGGCGCAGGGGAGAAGATGTTTTCCACTGATAACTGACAACCGACAACTGATAACTAACAAATTATGACCCTGGAAGGGTACAATAAATGCCGATTGTCTTGGAAAATTTGCAAGTTTCATGATCTCTAGTAACGACTTTCGACCTGGTGTTTCAATTGTTTTAGATGGTTCGGTTTGGCGCGTGATAGATTTTCTTCATGTTAAGCCAGGCAAGGGTTCTGCATTCGTGCGGACAACACTAAAAAACGTTCAAAGTGGGAAACAGTTAGAAAAAACTTTTCGAGCTGGAGAAAGCCTTCCCCAGGCTACTTTGGAAAAATTGACGATGCAACATACCTATAAAGAAGGCGATGAGTTTATCTTTATGGATATGGAAACTTATGAAGAAGGTAGATTAACTACACAGCAAATCGGCGATCGCGTCAAGTACCTGAAAGAAGGTATGGAAGTGAACGTGATTCGCTGGGGTGAACAGGTTCTAGAAGTAGAACTACCTAACTCTGTAGTTTTGGAAATTGTCGAAACAGATCCTGGTGTTAAGGGTGATACTGCAACCGGTGGTACTAAACCAGCAAAATTAGAAACTGGTGCAATTATCATGGTTCCTTTATTTATTGCCCAAGGGGAGCGGATAAAGATTGATACCAGAGAAGACAAGTATTTAGGCAGGGAATAATTTTCTTATTTTTTTGATACCAACTGGGAATAGTGAGGAATAAAATCTAAACTCGTTCGACTCACTGTAGTCGCAGCCCAAAATCCCCAATTGGTAATCATGATTTCAATCCCTTTTTTATAGAGGGATTAAATCCCTGCTTTAGTGAGAATTTTAATTTAACAGTTAGGTCGAGGTAAAATAATTGTGACATTAGACTTTAATGAAATCCGTCAGCTATTAGTAACTATTGCCCAAACAGATATTGCGGAAGTTACCCTCAAAAATAATGAATTTGAGCTAACCGTTCGGAAAGCTGTCAGTTTTAGCAATAATGCCCAAGGAACGGTTAGTGGTGTGGTGAATGCTGGTGTCACCCAGTTGGTATCTACAGCGTTACCAGGTTCCATGTCTGAGGGGGGCATAACAAATAAGGTTGTAGATAATTCGGTAGCACAACCTACTCATTCTCCTTTACCAATTAATCAGAAATTGGTTGAAGTACCATCACCAATGGTGGGAACATTTTACCGCTCTCCAGCACCAGGAGAAGCGGCATTTGTGGAAGTGGGCGATCGCGTCAAAGCTGGTCAAAGTGTCTGTATCATTGAAGCCATGAAGCTGATGAACGAAATTGAAGCCGAAGTCTCTGGACAAGTGATGGAAATTTTACTTCAAAATGGTGAACCGGTGGAATATGGTCAACCTTTAATGAGAATTAACCCTGATTAAGTTTCAGCAGACACCAAGCCAGAAGGCAGGAGGCAATAGTCATGACAACTGACTACTGACAACTGACTACTGACTACTAACAACTGACTAAAGCGGATAATTTTTCTGAAAACTTTCGCGGGTGAGTGGTTGTACTAGTTCCACACCTTCACCCCCTAAAACCTCTAAAGGTTTGCCATTAACTTCAATATATACTTTGGCTTGAGGATTTAAACTAGTAGCAGTATATACAACTTGTCCCACACGCCCCATCATGGAGGTGCTACCTCCACCAGTGGTAAAGTGTTCAGATAAATTCACATGAACATCATTGTTTTCTACTTTTAGTCCCAATAGTTGAGTACCCTGGGGAATAGTGGTAGAGTCTGTGCCTTCAGTTGGACCTGTTAATAAAGTTTTAAATGCTGCTTCTAAAACTTGGTTGGGTTGGGTAGCAGCAACTTTAAAGGGTTGGGGAACTAAATCAAGGCGATTTTCCTGGGATCTGAGCCAATATATACTAGCAGTCTGTTCATTACCTTGTTGGGTCGTTGATTGCTTGATGGGCTGTTTAATGGTTTGGGAGGAGTTGCCAGGTGTGGTGATATCAGGAGTCTGGTTAGAAAACCAAGCCACACCACCGCTTACCGCTACCACTGTTGCGGAAATAGCTGCTACCACACCGGCAGAAATCCTGTTAGTTCTTTGTTGGTTATTCATATATAAAACCTACTGGATTGAGGATGGAAATAGTATTTGTCAGACAAGTAGCCTGTTTATAAAGGTTATATCTTAAATAAATGCTTTGATTTGTACATAAACTGCTATTGCTAATCTTGCCCCTGCTGACTCCAATTGTAGAGTTATCTTTTCTAGTCCGTCACTTTTTTCTTCATCTAAATTTTATGGTTTCTTGAAAAAACTTTTAAATTAAAATTGACGAAAATGTGCTATGTCGTGGGACAAAATTAAAGATTACCTCAAAAAAACAAATTTACAGATCATCTATAATAATTAATTATTAATCTCTTATTTGTGGCTGCTATGGTTGTCACTGCTTCGACCCAGAAGATTACCTGGGAACTCTTGCCTGAAGACTTTGTTTTAGAAGATGAACCTGTGGATAATGTCAATCAACCCTCTTTGGCTGCGGCACTGACGGAAAGCCTACAACTAGCAGGAAAACTGCCAGAAACAGCCCTGGCTACGACTAATTATGGCATCTGTACTACAGTTAATGACAAACTTGTTATAAAAGCACCTGATTGGGCTTACATACCGAAAATTACCGTACCTAGAGAGCAAGTACAACGTAGCTATACTCCTCACAAACAGGGGGAAGTTCCTGTTGTGGTGATGGAATTTCTTTCTGATTTGAATGGGAGTGAATATTCTAGTAAACGGACTTTTCCTCCTGGTAAATGGTTTTTTTATGAAGAAGTTTTACAAGTAGCAAATTACCTGATTTTTGCTCCTGATACGGGTATTTTAGAAGTACATCGTCTACAGGAGTCAGGAAAATACCAGCTACGTTCCCCTGATGAAAATAATCGTTACTGGTTAGGGGAAATGGATTTATTTATTGGTGTGTGGTCCCGAAAGCGAGAAAACCGTGATGGTTATTGGTTGCGGTGGTGGGATCAAGAGGGTAATTTACTATTGTGGGGGTTTGAGTCAGTTGAGAAAGAACGACGCGAAAAGGAGGCTGCTTTACAACGGTTAGCCGAGTTGGAGAAACGATTGCGAGATGCGGGAATTGAGGGTTAATAATCACCCGGAAGAACACGCGACTCGAAAACCACTACCGTAGTTGTTAGCACTAGCAACTATGTAGTTACGATAGGCACAACGGCAGTTTTCAGGATCTTGGAACCAAGAACCACCGCGTAATATGCGTTTATTATCGTCGCTAATCCAAGTATTACCATCATTAGGTGCGTTTGTATAATCTTTATGCCAAGCATCTTCGCACCATTCCCACACATTACCGTGCATATCATATAAACCAAAGTCATTAGGGGTAAATTTTCCTACGTCTGTGGTTTGTCCATATTTATTATCATGATTAACTAAATCTTTAGTGATGGTTTCACCGAAATAAAATGGAGTTGTGGTATTGGCTCTACAGGCATATTCCCATTCAGCCTCACTAGGTAAGCGATACATTTTCCCTGTATATTCCCCCAACCTAGCACAAAATTCCTGGGCATCCAACCATGACACTTTTTCCACTGGCAGATTTGCACCTTGGAAATGTGAGGGTTTGACTTTTAAATCTATGTTGATTTTAGGTAAACTTGCTATTCTTTCCCATTGTGCTTGAGTAATAGGGGATTTTCCCATGTAGAAAGGTGAAATTGTGACTTCATGTTGGAGTTTTTCATTTTTATATCCCTCTCCTGCTGGTGAACCCATCAGGAATATTCCTCCAGGAATAGCTACCATCTCCAAAAATAAATCGTTTCCTAAATTGTCTCTAAAAAGTATGGGTTGTGTTGGGTAAATAATGGTTGTGGAAATTTGCTGGAAGTGATTAGGAGAAATAATTGTTGGTGAAATTTCCTGTCTTTGCAATGCTGATAAAACTTCTGTTGCAGACTGAAAGCGATTCATGGACAAGTCTTGCAGCATTTTATCTAATACTGTTTCTAACTCATAACTCACAGAGATATATTTTTTCCACACCCACTGCATATTCATTGAATCAAATAGTGGATCAGTGCCATCTATTCTTTGTAAATATCCTGTTAATAATCTAATACAAGTTACAGCTAAACTATAAAGATCACTATTAGGAAAAACCATCCCGCGAAATTGTTCTGGTGGTGCATAACCAGGTGTACCTGTAATCGTTACCAGTTTGGTGAGAACATTGCTACCTACCTCTTTAGAAACTCCAAAATCAATCAGGAATAAAGCACCTGTTTGCGAACTTTTAATAATATTTTCTGGTTTAATATCTCTATGAATTACTTTATGGTCATGAACAAATTGTAAAATCTGTAATAATTCAATCAATACTTTTTTAACTTCAGATTCGCTAAATGTTCCCTTTTGTCGTAATTCATTTAATAAATTTTGACCTTCGATAAATTCCTGAATTAGATAAAGTCTGCCTTCTTGGGGAAAGAATGCGAGTAAATCTGGAATATGCGGATTTTTGCCTAAATCTTTTAGTCTAATTGCTTCTTGTTCAAATAACTCTGTGGCTTTTTTCAGCGCACTACTGCCTGATTGTTGTGGTAAAAATTGCTTAATGACACAAGGTGTATCTAATCTTTGTTCGTCTACTGCTAAAAAGGTTCTCCCAAAGCCACCTTCACCAATAACACGAATACCACGATACCGTTCTTGCAGCACTATTTTACTTCCACATGATTGACAAAGGATAGTTTTTGGTGGATTTTGCTGTAGACATTCGGGGTTAAGACACTGACTCATACATGATAGTAAGTAATTATAGTCACATTTTAGCAGTGATATAGGTTAACGGGGAAAGTGCATAATCAAATTTTTGTCAATAATGAAAATGGCAGGATTGAGTGAAAATGATCTATGATCAGGGCAGGCAAGATGCCTACCTCACAAGAGTTTAATTTGACTCTATAATAAATACCATTTTAACTCACGGCAAAATCAGTATACTTTCTCCTTGTTGGTGAGTGAAATGCTAATACAATGTCTTCCTTGGGTACTCCTAATGCTAATAAGTCTTGAGTAATTCCTCTTTCAGTTCCATTATGTTGTATCCAAATTTTGTTATTTTTAATGTCAAGATGTAACATAATGCCATGAATGCGTTTTTCTCCATTCCAACCCACAGTCATTAATTGATAATGATCATGTTCTCTATCAATCATTAACTGTAATTCCACATCTCCATAGGAGGGTTGATATTGACTGTATTCTTGGAGGATACTTTGAATATAATTTCGATATTTTTCTAATTTATCCATTGATATATTGCCTCCTGGTCAATGTTATAGACAATAATTTTTAACTGATAATCGGCAATGGCTATTTGAGTAAATTCTAGCTTAAACAATTATGATTGCATTACTCTTGTGCAGCCAATAAAGCTTCTTGATAGAGTCGTGAATTAATATGTTTACCTTGTACAATTAACCCATCTAAAACATCTTTTATTGTAGGAATTAACCCTTGTTGTTTTGCTACTAATAAAATACCAATTGTGCCAATAATTTTTAAATTTCGAGATAAAGCAACTCGTCTAGCATCCAAATCATCCATTAATAATTGATCAGATGATAACTCTTCAGCAAGAATCATTGCAGCACATTCACCTGCACCTAAATTCGTTGCTTTTTTCAGATTAGATAGTTGTTCTAAATTATTAACTGCTATTATCTCTATCCAATCTGCTGATTTAACTAAATTAACTGCTGGATGAGTTCCTGTGGTTACTTCATTATAAACTTCTATGGGAATAATAACTTTGCCAAAAATATCTCGCAGTAAATTGAGTTGTCCAACTTTTGCTAATTCACTTAAAGGAGTTGTATCGGAAACAATAATCACTTTTTATACTGGTTTAAAATTTCTAATGTTTGAGTAACTTCTTGTTGCAATTCTTCCTTAGTTTGGGTGGGGAAGGGAGAGATTTTATAACTATCCATTAAATCAGAAAGTTGCCACCGTTCAATTTGTAATAGTTCTGCTGCACGTCCAGCACTAATATCTCCATGACTTAATAATGTCATGATGTATGCTTCTTTGGCTTTTTTTTCTGCTTCTAAACGATGAATTTCTGGGACTTCGGGTAAGGTGAGGGTAAATTTGATTTCTGTTGTAGCCATTTTATTTTACCTTTCCTAACTTTGGGAAATATTCGCTTACTTTGGCGGGCAAGATGCCCACCTCACAAGAGTTCAATTTTACCCTACTGTTGCCTCTTTAATCCATTGTTGTAATATATTGACAACTTCCTCAATGGGGATTTCTTGAGCTTCACGGTTTGCGCGTTTGACTACTTCGACTTTACCATTTGTAATCGCTCTACCGGTGACTATTCTAAAAGGTATACCGATTAAATCCGCATCTTTGAATTTAACACCTGCGCGTTCATCTCTATCATCTAATAATGTTTCTACAC
Source organism: Dolichospermum sp. ST_sed8 (assembly GCA_028658405.1). GTDB lineage: Bacteria > Cyanobacteriota > Cyanobacteriia > Cyanobacteriales > Nostocaceae > Dolichospermum. Next base: position 15,418 of record JAKOGY010000075.1, read on the forward strand.
CCGCTTTATTGAGTTCTGTGTAAAGTTTTTCGGCAATAGCGATTTGTTGGGCATCTTTAATGTTAGGAATTGTGATGATAGCGTGATATGGTGCGATCGCTACTGGCCAAATTATCCCATCTTTATCATAGGATTGCTCTACGGCTGATTGTGCTAACCGAGACACACCAACACCATAGCAACCCATAACTAAAGGTTTTTCTTCTCCTTGTTCGTTGGTATAAGTTGCACCCATCGCTTGAGAGTATTTTGTACCTAGTTGGAAGATGTGACCAGCTTCGATGCCTCTAGCTGTTTGTAAGGTTTGTTCTGGGTTATGCAATGAGCGATCGCCTGGTCTTGCTTTACGAATATCTACGATTAAAGCTGGTAATTTAAAATGCTCACCCCAATTGGCCCCAACTACGTGAAAACCGTTTTCATTTGCACCAGTGACAAAGTTCTTTAACTTCACCGCAGTTTGATCTACCAACCGCACAAACTGAGAATTTACCTGTTTAGTTCCAGCAATATAATCATCAGCAATATCTGGTGCTATATAACCTAAAGGTAGAGATTTAGCCTTCCATGTTTCTTGGGCTTCGGCATTGGGTATAGTTAGAGTCAGGATAGTTTTAGCACCAAATTGAGGAGCTAATTTAATCGCCTCATTTTGTAATTTAACTTCATTAATTTCCTGATCTCCACGAATATTTATTAACACCAAAACCGTTAAACCGTTATCATATACAGTTTGATATAAAACGTTTTTGACAATTTGAGTAGGAGAACATTTCAAGAAATTACAAAGTTTTTCAATTGTATCAGTTCCGGGAGTTTCTCTTTTTTCGTAAGTTGTAAAAGGTGAAGTTTCTGCTTCTGCGGGTATTGAAACTGCTTTTTCTACGTTAGCTGCATATTTACCATCTTCAGTGTAGAGAACTTCATCTTCTCCCGCATCTGCTAATACCATAAATTCTGTTGAACCAGAACCACCAATAGCACCAGAATCAGCTTCCACAGCCCGAAAAGCTAAACCAGAACGCCGCAACATATTACTATAAGCAGTATACATATCCTGGTAAGTCTTTTTCAAACTTTCTTCATCAGCATGAAAAGAATAACCATCTTTCATAATAAATTCTCTTCCGCGCATTAAACCGAAACGGGGACGAATTTCATCACGAAACTTAGTTTGAATTTGATATAAATGTACAGGTAGTTGCCGATATGAACGAATCATATCACGGGCAACTGTGGTAATGACTTCTTCGTGAGTTGGTCCAAGTCCTAATTGTTGTTCTCTTCTATCAACCAAAGAAAACATAATTCCCTCAGCTTTAGTATAGGTGTCCCAGCGTCCCGACTCCTGCCATAATTCCGAAGGTTGTAACTGCGGTAATAAACATTCTTGTGCGCCGGTAGCGTTCATTTCTTCCCGCACAATTTGGGAAACCTTTTGCAAAACCCTCCACATTAGAGGAAGATAAGCATAAATCCCACTACCAATGCGACGGATATAACCAGCCCGTAGCAACAATTTATGACTAGGGATTTCCGCATCAGCAGGATCATCCCGTAGTGTAACAAATAACATTTGTGATAATCGCATTGTTTTTACCTTTACTTACTAACTTTTCAAATCGGGTATGTTTAAAATGTTTCCACTTCAGAAGAAAATAGGAACCAAGGTGCAGAAAATGTTTACCTATTACCTATTACCCATTACCTATTACCTATTACCCATTACCTATTACCGATAAAATGTATCAAGCACAACCACCTTTAGAATTTATTCCGCCAGCTTTTAACCCTTTATTGTTAAAATTGGTACATCTAGTGCTACCTGAGTGGATTCGGTGGAGAACACCTATTAGCAACATTGAAGCAAACAACGTTGAAACTTTGGCGGATTGCTATCAGCGATTTCAGGATGGTAAAATCCGGTTTATGTTGGCGTTTCGTCATCCTCAAACAGCAGACCCTCTTTGTTTAACTTATTTACTGTCCCAAATCTTGCCTAAAGTAGCACGAGTTGGGGGTACACAGCTACAATATCCCCTTCATGCCCATTTTATCTATGATCGGGGAATTCCTCTTTGGGCTGGTTCTCACGTGGGTTGGGTAATTTCCCATTTGGGAGGAACTCCCATTCAACGCGGTAAAGCTGACTGGACTGGGTTGCGTTCTGCGCGGGATTTGTATATTAATGGTCAATTTCCCATGGCTGCGGCACCGGAAGGGGCTACAAATGGTTTATCGGAGATTATCAGTCCCTTAGAACCTGGTATCGCACAGATGGGTTTTTGGTGTGCGGAAGATTTGCAAAAAGCGGGAAGAGATGAGGAAGTTTTAATTTTACCAATAGGAATTAAATATAGTTATGTCAATGAACCTTGGGATAATATAGCAAATTTGTTAACTGAATTAGAGGCAGCTAGTGGTTTATCTGTGAATCAAGAGAAAAATGAGGCTTCTTTTGCTGCACTTTATCCCCGATTATTAGGGTTAGCTGAACATTTATTATCAGTAATGGAGCAATTTTACACTAAGTTTTATCATCAAACATTGCCAGATGAAAAGATTACTAATGGGGAAATTACAGATAGAAATGAGGCTTTAGCTTATCGGTTACAATCTGTTATGAATATGGCGTTATTTATTGCTGAACAATATTTTGATTTACCATCTAGAGGTAATTGGAATGATAGATGTAGACGGGTAGAACAATCGGGTTGGAATTATATATTTAGGGAAGATTTTAAGGATATTAAGTTATTATCACCCATTGATAAAAGTTTGGGAGATAGAATTGCTGAAGAAGCATACTTTCGGATGTGGCACATGAGGTTAGTTGAGAGTTTTGTGGCTGTTTCTACTATTTATATCCGCGAAAAACCAACGGTGGAAAGATTTGCAGAAACAACTTTAATTTTAGGGGATATGGTTAATAAAATTAAGGGGAATATTCCTTTAAATCGTCCACAATTGGGTAAGCAGCAGGTTAAGATGACTGTGGGTAAACCAATTTCTATTTCTGAACGTTTTTCGGGTTATAAAAGTAGTCGGGTTGCTGCTAGACAAGCTGTATCTGAGTTGACGAGTGATTTACAGCAGGTTTTTGAGGGGTTGGTTGAGCAGGGATGATAAACAAGTGACATACTCCACACACTCCCTTTCAGGTGAGTGTGGGCTTCTCAGCGACTCTTCTACGAAGACATTGACTGAGCTTTAAGACCGTGTGTCCCACGGTTCTTGATATTTATAGCGGCATTTAGATCCCTGCACAAACTTGTATGGCATATAGGGCAATTGTGCGTTCTTTGGGATAGCGGCTTTTTGACTTTATGACCACAGTTAGAACATTCTTGACTTGTACCGTTTGGGTTCACAGCTATTACCTTTAAACCAGCATTTTCGGCTTTGCTTGAAAGAATAGAAATGAATTGTCCCCAACCAGCATCATTGATACTTTTTGCCAATCTTGTTCTAGCGAGTCCTTTTATATTCAGCTTTTCAACAGCTACTACATCATACTTTTTGAGTAAATTGTTCGCAGTTTTAAAGTGAAAATCTTTGCGGGTATCGGCTACTTTTTTGTGTTGAATACCCAGCTTCTTAATCGCTTTTTTACGACGATTAGATCCTTTTTTTCTACGAGAAACACGACGCTGTGCAGATTTTAATTTGCGTTCAGCTTTACGCAAAAACTTAGGGGCGGCAATTCTTTCATCGTCTGAGGTGACAATAAAATCAATTAAACCTACATCAATACCAACGATATTATTAGCATTAAAATCAGGTTTAATTGTGGGAACTGTTTTGTCGTCAAGGCTTAGGGTGATATAATAACCATCAGCTTTTCTTGTGACAGAGACAGTTTTAATATCAAAACCATCTGGTATTTGACGATGAACAATAACTTTTATATCACCTATTTTTGATAGTGTAATTATATTGTTAACAAAGTGATGCCGTTTGAATTGGGGAAACGTAAATGTTTTGTATTGACCTTTGCCTTTAAATCTAGGTTTACCAGATTTTTTACCATTAACATCACCTTTTAACCATCGGTCAAAAGCTAATTCAACCTTTTTTGGGACTTCCTGTAGCACTTGAGAATGAATACTTGTGTACCAAGGACGGTCTTTTTTAAGTTGAATTAATGATGCTTGTTGGCTAAAGCGGTTAGGCTTGTCTTTTAGTTCTGGTAAATGACAAACAAGAATGGAACATCTATCAATAGGAGAACGGTTTTGTTCATACCAATGAAAGCGTTGAGCCAGTTGATAATTGTACTGATGCCGCAGCATATCTAGCGTTTTATCAATCTTTTCGACTTGTTCTTTCGTCGGGTTTAATCGGTATTGATAAGATGTTCTCATGTTTTTTTGTTTCCTTTCGACCTGTTTATAGTATAACATAAAGGATAGCCATTAACTACCCGTCATGAAAAATAAAAGACTAAGCCTGAGAATGAGCGAAAGAAGAATGCGAATATTGCAAACTTACGCCGCCGCCAAAGATAAAACTATTACGTCCTTAGTCGAAGATTGGATAGATTCTCTTAAATCGGAAAATGTTCATTCGTCATTGACCAACGATCCTGATTGAACTACGTTCAATTTCGCCCGTTGGGCAATTCCTCACTCACGCGCATTCATCCCACGCTCCTAAGAGTGAGACGTGGGACTTCTGCTGTTTTTGTTAAAAAATTCTGTGTAGAGACGTTCCATGGAACGTCTCTACATTATAATTATTTGGCACTATTTTTTAGTTCTTTCCATGCTTTGACAACTTTATCTAATTTGTCTGGTAGTTGAGGTTGAGAAATATCATTGTATTGTGTTGTGGCTTTTTGACTTGTTAGGGTATAGGTAATATAATCTGCTGAACCTTTGGATGCTGGGAAACTCAATTTGTTGAATTTTTCAAATTTGGTTTGGTTTAGTAATCGTTCAAATTGTCTGATTTTTTCGGTGGAAACTCTCAAAACACTACGTTGTGAGTCGTTAGGATCTCCTATTGATACTCGTATTAGTCTACCGTCATTAAGTAAAACGGTTTGATAGGTTCTCCCTGCTATTCCCCCACTAGCAATTTCTCTAAATACTGTTTCTTGGGTTAAAGGTTCTGGTAATTGATTATTAGGAATTACTACAGGTTTGATTTTATTACTTTTGTTGCTTTGATAATGTTGGTGGCTGGGATTAGCGATAGTAGGAAGAGACGGGAAAGTTATGATACTACCTAAAGATAGAATTGTGGTGAAGATGAGGATGTTTTTCATAATTTTCTTTGAAGAAGAAGACAAAGATGAGCAATTATTATTGACGTTGGGTAATTTTTTATTGTTTCCTCTTTGTCTAAATCAGGATTTACAGAATGTTATATCATTGCTTATAAAGCATCCAACAGTGTAGAGATCATGGTTAATTATTCTGGAAATACTTTAGATAAATCTAAAACTAAATCAGGAAAAGATGGTAATTTAACTGACTCATTAGGTAATAAAATTAATTTACGACGATAATCAAAATTACCTTGTGAATCTTGATAAGGCTGACTATAACACTCTAGACAATATTTGATTAAATTAAAGATCCAATAATCAGAAATACCTGCTTCTGCATAAAGAGGTAATTTTACTTCTCGATCATATTTTAAGGTGGAATTGGAAATTTCAATTACAAGTAATATATCAGATGGTTTAGGGTGACTTGAAAGATAGTTATCCTTGATATTGCGAACAATGGTTAAATCAGGTTCTGGTTCGCTATGATCACGGATAATAATAGGTTGTTGTCCTCTGACCATAGCACGGTCTAGCAAAAGTCTAATTAATTCCCTGAATAACAGCGTTTCACAAACACAATGCGGTGTACCTTTTGCAGCCATCTGAATTATTTCACCTTTGATTAACTCAACTCGCTCATCTTCTCCGAAGAAGCCGAGTTCCGCTAGACGGTGATATTCAGCTATAGTGAAGCGTTTAGCAGTAACTACAGTCATAAAAGTTACAGAATTACAGAGCTATTTTTATATTAACTCTTGACATTGACACTCTCACTGTCTTTAGACGCGCTCGATTCTTTAATCAATGAGCCAACTTACAATTGCTGGATTACTCCAACAAAAACAGAGGTCGATTCTCCTAAAGCGTT
>JAKOGY010000076.1 GCA_028658405.1 Dolichospermum sp. ST_sed8
TGACTAATGACTAATGACTAATGACTAATGACTAATGACTAATGACTAATGACTAATGACTAATGACTAATGACTAATGACTAAAAATTCCATTGTTTTTTCTCTCTTGCGGTTACTAAAAATTCAATTTTACCGCGATCATGTACCATTTCTCCAACACTTGAACCTTTATCAAATAGCGCTCCTGTGGGACAAGCATTAACACATTTACCGCAGGAAGTACAAGTTTGAGAAGTTCCCCAGGGCTGATTTAAATCAGTAATTACGTGAGATTTTGAACCTCTTCCCGCCATATCCCAAGTATGTGCGCCTTCGATTTCATCACATACTCGCACGCAACGAGTACAAAGTACACAACGATTATGATCTATGCCAAAAAGATGATGAGAAGTATCAACATGACGCTGAGGAAATTGATATTCTAATCGAACATGATCCATACCCATTTCTATGGCTAAATCTTGTAATTCACAGTTACCATTAGCCACACAAACTGAGCAAATGTGATTACCTTCAGCAAATAGCATTTCTACAATTGTCCGCCGATATTTTTGTAAGCGATCGCTATTTGTATTTACCTCCATTCCTTCAGCAACTTTTGTCACACAAGCTGGCTGTAATTTATTACTTCCCGCAATTTCTACTAAACATAAACGACAGGCTCCCACATCACCTACACCTTCTAAATGACATAATGTAGGAATATGAATACCCGCTTCTTGCGCTGCTTCTAATAAGGTTTCATCCTCACGAGCGCTCACCAATTCATCATTTATTGTTAAAGTTTTTACAGTCATAATATTTGGTCATGGGTAATAGGTAATGGGTAATGGGTAATGGGTAATGGGTAATGGGTAATGGGTAATGGGTAATAGGTAATAGGTAATAGGTAATAAATAATAAGTAACTCTTAATCCTGGAAATCCTTAAATCCTGGATATCCTGATTCAGACAATTTCTTTTATTCCCTAATCAAAGCTAAATACTCATCATGAAAATAACGCAAGGTGCTAAAAACAGGATTTGGTGCAGATTGTCCTAAACCACATAAACTGGTGTGTTTTACCATATCGCCAAGTTCCTCCAACAAATCCAAATCAGCGAGTGAACCTTCTCCTTTACTAATCTTTGTTAATAAGCCGTGTAATTGCATAGTTCCCACTCGACAAGGAATGCACTTACCGCAAGATTCTTCCATACAAAATTCCATGAAAAAACGGGCGACATCTACCATATTCGTGGTTTGATCCATGACAATCATTCCACCAGAACCCATCATTGAACCCAAGGCGGTTAAGGATTCATAATCTACAGGTGTAGCAAAAGCCGAGGCAGGAATACATCCTCCCGAAGGACCACCAGTTTGTACTGCTTTAGCCATACCACCGTCAGGAACACCTCCTCCCATATCTTCCACAATTTCTTGCAAGGATGTTCCCATTGGTACTTCTACTAATCCCGTATTACGGATTTTTCCCGCTAATGCAAATACCTTTGTGCCTTTACTTTTACCAATGCCGATATTAGCAAACCAATCAGCACCTTTACGAATAATCGGCGCGATATTGGCAAAGGTTTCCACGTTATTTATTAAGGTTGGATAGCCCCATAAACCGGACTCAGCAGGGTATGGTGGGCGGGGATGAGGAATACCACGTTTACCTTCAATAGAAGCCATTAAAGCCGTTTCTTCACCGCAGACATAAGCACCTGCACCGATACGAATTTCAACTTTAAAATCAAAGGGAGAGTCAAAGATTTTTGAACCTAAAAGTCCTAAGTGTTGAGCTTGATGAATTGCCGTTTCTAATCGTTTAATAGCAATGGGATATTCTGCCCTAACATAAATATAACCTTGATTTGCACCGATGGAGTAGGCAGCGATCGCCATTCCTTCCAAAACCCGATGAGGATCACTCTCTAATACACTGCGATCCATAAATGCACCAGGATCACCTTCATCAGCATTACAAATAACAAACTTTTTCTCCCCTGGGGATTTTGCCACCGTTCCCCATTTTAAACCAGTGGGATAACCAGCACCACCGCGCCCCCGTAACCCGCTTTTAGTAATAGTTTCTACTACCTGACTGGGTTTCATTTCCCGCAGCACTTCGTAAAGGGCTTGATAACCATCAGCCGCAATGTAAGCTTGAATGCGTTCGGGGTCAATTTTACCACTGTTTTCTAGGACAATCGGCAATTGACGGCTAAAAAATGGCTGATTTAAATCACCTTGTTGTAAATTTGTGACTTCTCCATTTATCCCCGCAATAATTTCTGCTGCATTTTCTGGAGTAACTTTTTGATACAACTTTGATGCAGTCGGATTTTCCAAATTTTCCACCTGTACCAATGTTCCTTGACAACAGAGCCGCATACAACCGACACCAGAAACTTGCACAGTATCTTGTAACCCCGCAGTTGTCACAGATGCTTCAAGATTGTCTTTGACAGATTGGGAGTTAGAAGACAAGCAACCCGCAGCAGTACAACACCGAATCTGTACAGATTTCTGTTGAGAACGTTCTTTTTGACCAATTTCTAATAATTCATTTAGTTCCATTTTGTAACCATTCTCCCACTTTTGCACAAACTGATTCCGGGGTTTGATGACCCAAAACAGTGCCATCAAATACCACCGCAGGGGCAATTCCACAAGCACCCAAACATCTAGCTGTCATCAAGGAAATTTGACCATTAAGGGTAGTTTCCCCTGCGTGAATTTGCGTAGATTGTTCTAAGTTGGTTAAGATATTTTGAGAGCCTTTGACATAACAAGCAGTACCCGTACATACCACACAGTTATGAACCCCTTTAGGTGCAAGGGAAAACAAATGATAAAAAGTTGCTACGCCATAAACCTGACTAGGTGGTAATTTCAGGCTATGGGAAATGTAAAGTAATAAATCCAGTTCTAAATAACCAAATAGTTCAGAAGCCCGATGAAGAATTTCAATAAGTGCATTTTGTTGATATTGATGACGTTTAATAGTTGCGTCCAACATCTTCAAACGCTTGTCTCCACTGGGATGAGTTAAAGAAGGTGGAACTGATGTTTTCATATTTTTTTCCACTGCATAGAGATTGATAAGAGGTAAAAATATTTACCAATTATCTATACCAGTTTTATGTAAAGCTGCACAAAATCATAAAATCCATTAATTTATCCGTCTTTATCTGCGTTTATCCGCGTTTATCTGCGTTCAATAATTCTGGAAATTTTATTCTATGCAGCTTCATCGTAATTTGGTATTAATTACTAAAAGTTGTAGTTTTTGAAGTAGCATCTGCTGCTTTAGAACTAACGGGAAGATGAACAATCTGCACTGAACAAGGGGCATGATGTAAAACATAGTTACTTTCACTACCTAGAAAAACTTCCGCTAGTCCAGAACGTCCCCGTCGTCCCATAATAATTAGGTCAGCATTCCAAAATTTTGCTAATTCACAAATCATTCTGCCTGGACTACCAGCATTTTGCGTAAATTCCGTGTTAACACCAGATGTATTGGCCTGGGCGCTCAATGACTGTAACATCTGCAAACCTTCATTTTTAAATTTTTCCCAATGCTCTTGGTATAATTTAAAACTTTGCTCATTCAAACCGGGATAGTAGTCAATATTGGGGAAAATCAGGGCTTCAGGGCTACCATCTTCTTCCTGGGATAACACGTGCAGCAACATTAAATTTGCAGATGTTAACTTTGCTAAAGATAAAGCTTGTTCAAAAACTTTGATACTCATTTCTGAACGATCTAATGCAACTAAAATTCTGTTAAACATATATACCTCGATGTTACCTTGCCAATTACTGATAATTACTATATCCTGTTTTTAGTTTGATACTTACACTTATAGTTGTAAAAAATATAGACAAATATCTTTTACTTTGAAAGTGTTACCTTTACTGGGGAAACTACAATCCCCTGTATCCCATCTGCAAAAGCATTAGGGATTGCTTTTCTGAGAATATTTAGTGAACCATTTACATCTGCATTAATTAAAATGCCAAGGGCCGATTTATATAGACCACGTTTAATTCTCTTACCGCTAAAAGAATATTTTTCCCCTTTTTTATATTTGGGGAGTACATCTTGATCTAAAAAACTAGATTTAGATGTATAGCTTTCTTCGGTAATAATTACAGATATTCCCTCTAATTGTGCTTTATAAGTCAACTGTTCAATAAATCTAGTATGTGGTATTTGAGTAAAATTTTGGTTATTTTTAGAACCTATATTGAGTTCTTGTTTCCAACCTTCATTTTTGCCAATTACCAAAGTACCTATATTTAATTCAACCAACTTATTGATTAAATATCTGCTGGCTTTATGCAAGTAGTCATCAACCTTCAAATTGCGTTTTGTACAGAGAGTCTGTAATCTTTTTGATGTCTTATTTTTGAGAATCGCCTGTAATTCAGCTTTCTTTTTGTTAAAAAAATGATTAATGGATTTTAACGGTCTGCCATTGATCAAGAAAGGTATTAAACCTGCTTGATTGAAAGTTACAGAAGCCAAATTATTTAATCCTAAATCAATACTGGCAATTCTCTTATTATCTACCTGTTTTGGTTTTTCTTCTTGATGATAAATCACCTCAATAACATAATGATTAAGCTTGGGAATCACCCTAACTTGTGCTATCTCTTTAGCCTGAGTAGGGAAAACTATCTCCGTTTGGCTAAGTTTAATAAATCCTTTTGATAGAAATGGTTTAGACAAAGCCTGCATGGTATAAACTAACAGGTTTCTCCCATTTTCCTTATGTTTGTATTTAGGTAATTTTGGTTTACCCAAAAACTTAGATGGGTTTTCTTGATCAGCTTTTTGTGCTTGAAAAAATGCTTTCCAATTCTTATCTAAAATTATTAGTATTTGCTGACTTACTTTCGCTGGGAGATTTTTGTAATCAAACTCACTTTGTAATAATTTTTGGGTCTGATTATAATTGAGAATTTTACCAGTTTCAAAGAAGGATTGTCTAATTAAGTAGTTGGCAGCATTATAGAGATTTTTGGAAAGAAAGCACAGCCTATCAATTTCTTGATAGTTTTTATGAGTTTTTTTGATGATATGTCTTTCTGCTAGTTTCATTCATCCTCCTCAAGACATTTTACAATGCATTCAGGTTTCCGAGTCCGTCTTCTAATTGAGTTTAGATTTATTTTCACTACTACTGACTCTGGCATAGATAACTACTCCTTTGTTGATTGGTTTATCGAAGTTAACTCTTGACTACCTGTTGTTAATTGTGTAGCGTTGAGTTCACCACGTTTCCACATTCTCCAGGCTGTTTTATAACTAACTCCTATTGATGAGTGCATAATCTGATAGTTTCATGGAGAGTCTTTCTCGACCTTTACAACTATTTTAAGACATTTGTCTATCTTTAGCAATGCCTGTCTATAAAATCAGAGAAGTTTACCAATACACGGAAAATTTGAAACCTCTGTGAGGATAGATTTTTAAGGTATGATACTTACCTTATCCAAAAAAGAGCAAAATTACATCTCAACGAGGATAGATTAACAAATATTTATAATATTCATGAAAATCTATTTCTCCGTGCCAATAATGTGTAAATCTATTTTTTGATCTCTGATTAACTCTAGCAATTGTTGGGTAAAAGAGCGTTTAAAAAATCTTTTCCATCGAGGTTGCTGACTTTCACCAATAACTATCTGAGTGATATGATGATTCGCAGCGACTTGGGCAATTGTTTTAGGAACACTGTTACTTTTAACATGAATAAATTCACCAGCAAATTCCTTGCAAAGTTTTTCACAAGTATCAATATGCAAACTTTCTGCTTTACTCAAGAAACGTTCCGGATCTGCGATGAATACAGTATATAACCTAGCATTCATATAATTGGTAAGTCGCGCTCCACGACGTAATAATTGAATTGAGTTTGGATAAGTAGATACACACACTAAAACTCGTTCATGGACATTACAAACTTGCCCAGCAGAGATGGAGGTATTTGCTTCTTCTTCAACGGTATCGGCTACTTCTCTTAATGCTAATTCTCGTAAAGCAATGAGGTTGCGACGCTGAAAAAAGTTTTCTAAAGATTGCTCAATTTTATCAGGAGCATAAATTTTACCTTCCCGCAGACGTTCTTCCAAAGTTTCTGGAGTCACATCAATTACAACCACAGCATTAGCTTCATCTAGGAGAAGATCAGGGATACGTTCTCGCACCACGACACCCGTAATTTTTGCCACCAAATCATTCAAACTTTCTAAATGTTGAATGTTAACAGTAGAGTAAACATCTATACCGGCTGCTAAAATTAACTCTACATCTTGATAGCGTTTTTCTCTAGTTGAACCAGGGATATTTGTATGTGCCAATTCATCAACTAAAACCAGTTGGGGAAAGCGCGATACAATCCCATCTGTATCCATTTCTTCGAGGTTAATATTCTTATGAAGAATGACTTTTCTAGGAATTACCTCTAATTCTAGGGCTTTTAAAGCGGTATCTTTGCGTCCATGAGTTTCTAAAAAGCCAATGACAACATCAATACCATCTTTTTTAAGTTGATGTGCTTCCTCTAACATTCTATAAGTTTTACCAACACCAGGAGCCATACCAATGAAAATTTTATGTTTTCCTCGTCGAGAAGGACGGATATAAGAACTGTCAGGGGATAGGGTATTGGGGTACATAAATGTTTTAATCCTCAATGTTTCAATCCTCAATTACCTTAATTAGTAATTGTCACCTATGTCAATAGCACCTGTTGAAAAATAGTCAGTTTTGTTTCAATCCTCAATTACCTTAATTAGTAATTGTCACTACTTTTAAATTCGTGATCAACCAACTCCCGTTTCAATCCTCAATTACCTTAATTAGTAATTGTCACAGATCAAAAACTTGCTGTAGTTGATCTTCATAGTGTTTCAATCCTCAATTACCTTAATTAGTAATTGTCACATAATCACTCTGTGATTGGTTCTGAGGTGATTATAAGTTTCAATCCTCAATTACCTTAATTAGTAATTGTCACAATAATTGGATCGTTACAAGCAACTATTACTTAAAGTTTCAATCCTCAATTACCTTAATTAGTAATTGTCACTTGCCTGAACCGCCTCTTCATTAAAGCTTGCAACTTCAGGTTTCAATCCTCAATTACCTTAATTAGTAATTGTCACTATGTGCCAAAGGACAATTTAATTTATGTTAAGTGTTTCAATCCTCAATTACCTTAATTAGTAATTGTCACCGCTGGCCTCCCAAACCCTTGGAAATAAAGGATTTCCACGATGATTTGCGCGACCCATAACATAATACCCCATTCCAGCCAATGACTAAATCATAAAAAACGCTGAAATCCTTACAGTGTAAGGTGCGCGAGGGTTTAAGATCACCCATCCCCTGAAATCCAGATAGCGTAAGAGTTTCCAGCTTAGTCATACTCACTCCATTTTTACACCCACCCCCTCGCGCAAATTAAGCCAACTGTGTCAAAGTTACACCATCTGGTAAATCTTCATCCAAGTCCACTTGATAATCAGCAAAACTCCGAGGTACAGCAACAGTAGACTTAATTTTTAGTTTATCAAACAATTCATGCACAGGAGCATTACCATATTTACTGGCATGACTAAAAACATACAACCCCCGACAAGCCATAAAACCCCGTGCGGAAGATCGGTCAAACTCCCAAGCCTTAATTAAAGCTTGCCAAAACAATTCTAAATCACGTTCAGACACACAACCAGATTTTTCTGCTAAATGAGGATTATAAAAAACATGAGATTTATACAAACCATAAGGTAAAATCTCCTTTCTCCCCATAGTTTTATTATCCTTTGTACTACCATCTTTTTTAGCCACTTCTTCAGTTGCAGCACAACGAGTAATACTCACAGACTGAGGAAAAACAGGATCAATACTACGAGAAAAACTTATTTGCATAGGACCCCAAACTTGACCAGCTTTTAAACCAGTAGAAAGTACCGCCCCAAACATTCTTAAATCATAAAAATTTTGCTGCATCCATTTTGCAACTTGGGCTTGTTGTGAAGGATCTCCTTTTTCTTGTGGTAAACCTACAGCAGTATAAGCGCGACTAATTTTTTCATTTAAAACACTCCCTTCCTCCACAAATATTTTATATCTTTCCGGTGTGGTTTCATCTTTACCAACCATCTCTACATAATTTCTTACCTTGCGTTTTAAACAAGCATCAGTCACCAAACCTTGATTAGTTTGGGGGTCAACTCTCGGTTGATTTCCTGCATCTGGATCACCATTAGGATTACCATCAAGACAATCAAATAATAAAATAGCATCATGTTTTTTGGTAGGGTCTAAATATACAGTCATGATTTTTATTCCTCGTTATTTTTTGGTTATTTGGAAGATGAAAATGTAGAGACGTGACCTGGAACGTCTCTATACATATATTTGATTAATGTTCATGTTGCCAAGAATCCTCATTTGTACAATAATCTTCAGATGAATAATCTACCTCTTGCCGAAAATTTGTATTTTCGTCACTTAATCTTTGATTTTCAGGATGTAGATCATATTCAAGATATGTGAGTCTTGATTTCATGTTTTGATGTTCAATCTGAAGAGATTGGAATTTATTTTCTAAATTCTCTATCCTCTGCAAAATAAATATCATGTCATTAACCTGAGTTTGATTAATATACATAATCACCAATTCCTATGATTCAGATTTTTCTTGAGGTTTAAAAAATTCGGCTCTTTTTTGCCACCAACCTTGAAAAAACAAAGCCTGAGATTTTAAATCTAGAACTTCTGGAAGAACAGAAATATCAAAATTCTCAAATTCTTCAGCTAGTAACTTTTTAATGTATTTACTCTTTTCAGATTCTAAATGATAGTGAGTACAACCATGACAAAGCCTAGCAAAAACTTGAGCAGGAGTAGAAGATAAAGCCTTTAGACTACGCATCACATTAGTATTATCTTCACTCATACCTTGAGCATTAACTTGAGATTGGTGCATTAAAAAGGCAATTCTTCCCAAAGTATAAGCATTGTCTAAAACTTTTTGGTCTGTGTTCATATTGTCTCTATTTGTTGCTAAATAAACTGCTAAACCTTGAAATTTAGGACGAGTAAAGGATTTTTCACTGCATATTCTATCAATGATTCTGTAAGCATATTCATCAGGTAAACTTTCACCCAAAAAAGCAGCCTTAATTAAAGCCATTCCTATCTTGTCTGTGTGTTCCTTACTAGGATTCAAAAAAGCAGTATTACACAGCATCCAAATAGGACTAGGTGATAAATCATTAACCTGTTGACATTTTACAAACTGCCCAATAGAATCTTTGATTTTTTGGGTAGTAACTTCACTCCAACTACTAACAGAAATTCTGCCTTTATTACCTTTGAGAACTGCTAAATAAAACTTGCTAGATTTAATATCCTCCAAATTAAATTTTTTAGGACTATGGGGACTAGCAAAGATAGATTCAACAGCAGAACTTTCCCAGATTTCAGGATTAATACCTTCCCCTTCTTCCTCACCCCAATAAACAAAAACCTGTTCTCCAAATTTATAGCGATTTGCGTCACTATTGAGTAGAAAATCCAAAGCTTTATGAAACCTGATAGCAGTTGTAAAACCAATGGGAGCGTTAATATTACCATCCCAGCCATGAGATTGATAAGCAGCTTTATCAAAACTACTAATAGCAGCCCCAGAAGTAGAAGAACCAGGAACACCTTTAACCATCATCGGCATTTTCCGCCCCATTGTAGGAGTCTTTTCACCTGTTAATAAACAAATACCATCAACGGTATCTTGTTTACTCGCATAATAATTAGACCACCATTTTTGAATTATGGGAATTTTGGTGATTTGTCTACCCTTAAATAGAAATACAAATCTATCCCGACACCAATCTATATTTGCTGCTGGTAGATAAGCTGTAACTAACTTTACTGTGATTTTTTCCACAGTTGTATTAGTGATAAAATCATAAACTGCTTTGACTGCTTCATGGTTAGTTTCTTGTAAACATCTTTCTAGAAGTTGTAAATAAAGTTGATGACGTTTTGCACCTCTATCACCAGCACCAAATACATATTCTCCTCCATCATCAATTAAGAAAGTTTCATCACCATTACGCCGCAAATCTGGGACTAATATCTTTTTGCCAAATTTAGGTTTACCTTTATCACCTTTTGCAGGTGTTTCTAAACTCTGAAAAGTTTCTAAAGGTAAATTAATTTGCCAATGACAAACACATTCACTAAAACCAATTGGTGTTAGTTTTGCATCCTGTTCTAAAGCATTGCCTAATTGATTTAATTCTCGTAACATAAACATTTCCTCATCAGGATACAGATCCCCGACTTCTTTGAGAAATCAGGGATCTCATAGATAACTAACCTGTCCATCTCTCATGATAAAGTGAGCAAATTCTGTAACTACATTACCTTTAACAAATCCCTCAGCAGTCCGCCAAGAAACCGCTCCTTTTGTGTCAGGAATAAAGTGCATTTGTTTAGGCATTAATCCTAAATCAACTTCTCCTTTTAACTCCGGTGCAGGTTTATCTTCTGCTGACGGAAAACCGAAATAGGCAATATATTCTCGACAGCCAAAATAAGGCTGTTTAAAACATTGTCCTTTTTCAATTCTGCGTTTAATTTGGGCTGTATATTTATTAGATAAATCTTCTTCAGTCTGTAAATCAAAATTGAAATCAATAATATACGCAACATCACGCAATATTACATGATTTCTTTGAGCGCGATCGCTCACAACCGTGTAGCCCCCTATACCATCATTTTTCATCCATTCTTTAGCATTTCTATAGCTTTGTTTCGACTGTATCATGTTACGGTGTATAGTGAATGTACTAATCGGATTCAATACCGTAATGTGATTAATCTTGTACTTAATCTCTGGTTTCCAGAAAATAGATTCCAGGAAACCAATCGCCGCTGTAAAGGGCATTACTCTGTAACTGTGCGGTTCAGCTTTAAATTCTGGTCTGGTAAATAATGCCCATTCACCCCATAATTTTGCTTGCATATAACATAATGAAACCTTTTGATTATAGAGATAACACAAAATGAACTACTTAGCAAGAATTACTCCTGATAAACGCGAACAACTACTAACAAAACATTTACACAATGTGGCTGAAATGTCTGCAAGTGCTGTACCCCAGGGATTTCAAGCTGTAGCGAGATATGCAGGTTTATGGCATGACTTGGGTAAATATCGGCAAAAATGGCAGGAATATCTCATAAATGGGGGTAAGCAAGTTTTTCACTCTCCGCATGGTGCTGTGTTAGCGTTACAAATGGCAAAAAAAGAACCCCCAGCGATAGCTTATATTATAGCTGGACATCATTCTTGTTTATCTGAACGGTTAAGAATTAAAGGAGATGAATATAAACAATTAGCAGCAGGTTTAGAAGAATGTTTAGAAAATGCTAAACAAGAAATTGCTGATTTTATACCTGAACAATTACCAGATATTAATTTACCTAAATTACGTCGAGAATTTGCCATTAGAATGTTATTTTCTGTCTTAGTTGATAGTGACAGATTAGACGCTCAAAGATTTGAATATAAAGGTGAAAGCCCCTTAAATTTGGAGCTTTCTGCATATAACAAAATGAGTTTCAATCCTCATTCCTTTTCTTCACCATCATCAAATGTAATTAGTGAAGCAAGAAATGTCTTTGCCCAACATTGTACCAACAAAAGTGAATTACCAAAAGGAATTTTTAGATTAACTGGACCATGCGGAGTTGGTAAAACCATTGCTAGTGCTAATTTTGCTTATTTACATAGTCAAAAACATCAAATGTCAGGGATAGTTTATGTTGGTCCTCTGAAAAGCATCATTGAACAGACAGCAGATGTTTATCGTCAACTATTTGGAGAAACAGCAGTATTAGAACATCATTCAGGATATGAACCAAAAATAGCAGAAGTTAAAGAATATAAACTCAATACCGAAAGATGGGATAAACCAGTAATTGTTACTAGCGGAGTCCAATTTTATGAAAGTTTATTTGCTCATACTCCTACTAAATGCCGGAAATTACAAGGTTTAATTAACAAAGTAATTTTATTAGATGAATCTCAATCTATTCCTGCTCATTTAGTCCGTCCCATATTAAATATATTAAATACCTTAGTTACAGATTGGGGCTGTACAGTAGTATTGATGAGTGCTACCCAACCAGCATTTCATAACCTCGATGATGATGATTTAATTGACGCTGTAGATATTATTCCAGAAAATGAAACTATCAGATTATTCCAACAACTTAACCGCGTTCATTATCAATATATTGCAGATATTTGGGAATGGGAAAATATAGTTTCTAGTATTCAAGAATCTGGATTAAATCAAGGTTTAATTATTGTAAATACCACAAAATTAGCTAGAGAAGGATATCAAATATTATCTGAAAAATTCCCAGATAATTTTTTTCATCTGAGTTCGAGAATGTGTCCTGGTCATCGTTCCCAAATTCTCGGCAAAGTGCGACAATTATTAAAAGATCAAAAACCCTGTTTTTTAATTAGCACCCAAGTTGTAGAATCTGGTGTTGATGTTGACTTTCCCATAGTTTATCGTCAACTTGCACCTTTAGATTCTATCATTCAAGCAGCAGGAAGATGTAACCGAGAAGGTAAACAAAATAAAGGTAATGTGATAATTTTTAATATGTTAGGTACTAACCCACCAGGATATATTTATCCGACTAACTTAACTCAGACGATATTAGTAAAATATGACTTAAACGGTGATATTTTGAGAATGATAGAAATGTATTTTAGTAATTTATTCAATCAAAATCATGATGGCGGTATAGATATTCAAAGATTACGAGAAAGCTATGATTTCCCTGAAGTTGCTAAATCAGTAAAAGTTATTGATGATGAACATCAAATATCTGTAGTTGTTAAATGGGGAGATAGTGAAAAATTAATTGCCCAAATGCAAACTCAGGAATATTTAACAGAATTAGATTGGCGCAAATTACAACAATTTACTGTGAATCTTCCTAAGAAATTTACTAATTATATCCAAATAGGAAAAATTGATGTTTGGACAGGAGATTATGATCAAAAAACAGGAATTATGGAATGATGTAATTAAACACGAATCATTTTCTATTTATTTGCTAATTTTATCCACTGCTAGATTTAGTTTTAAAACATTTACTCCAGGTTCACCAAATATACCCAAAAAGCGACCATCAGTGTTTTGAGAAATTAAAGTTTCCAGTTGCTGCGGCTCAACTCCTCGCGCTTTGGCTATGCGGGTAATTTGTACCTTAGCACTTTCCGGGGTAATGTGAGGATCAAGACTTGAACCAGAAGTATACACTAAATCCGCAGTAGGTTGGATACCCGCTTTTTTCAGTCGTTTTATTTCCCCTTCATTCCCGTTAATCCGTTCTAGCAATACTGGATTACTAGGAGCTAAATTACTAGCACCAGATATCCCAGTTTTCAAAATATTGGCTTCATCCTTTTTTGGGTTTGCGGTGCTGTAATTGGTAGTGCTAGGACGACTCCAAAAATACTTTTCACTTGCAAAAGGTTGACCGATTAATGCTGAACCAATAATAGCACCTTGAGAATTTTTAATTAAACTACCATTCGCTTGATAAGAAAAAGCAACTTGTCCCGAAATCAACATAAATAGTGGATAGATAAAAGCTGTTAATACCCACAAAACTAAAGTCGCACGAATCGCTTTACTAATTTGATGTCTCTGGCTCATTTTTAAAGTTCTCCATTTTCAAAAGTATCTAAGTTTTTGTTGGGTTGTCGCTTAACCCAGATCCCCGATTTCTGAGATCAATTCATAATTTATTAACAAAATAAAAAAGAAGTCGGGGATCTTATTAATCCTCATTAAAATCTCTCTGGTTGAAAAATGACAACGAACAAATAAACAGAAAGACTCAGAATCACAAGTCCCAATAAAGTGATTGTGTAAGCTGAAAATCTTGATTCTACTGCTGGAGTTGCTGCTTGAACTGCTGGTGCTAGTAATAAGTTAAAGCAAAGTAATAAAAACAAACCCAGAGGAACACGATTTTGTTTAGAAATTGCCATTGATAAATATTCCATGATTTTCAAATCTAAAATTGTTTAAGCTAATCCTACAGATGTAATAAAAACATCAATAATTTTGATGGCGATAAAAGGAGCAATCACCCCACCTAATCCGTAAATAAAGATATTCCGTTGCAAAAGTTGGTTAGCAGTGAGAGGACGAAATTTCACACCAGTTAATGCTAAAGGAATCAAAGCTGGGATAATTAAAGCGTTGTAAATTAAAGCTGATAAAACTGCTGATTGGGTACTTGCCAAACCCATAATATTTAAACCACTAACACCAATACCAGGGAAGATTGCCGGAATAATTGCAAAGTATTTAGCGATATCATTAGCGAGAGAAAAAGTTGTCAAAGCCCCACGAGTAATTAGTAATTGTTTACCAATAGTAACGATATCAATTAATTTAGTCGGGTCAGAATCTAAATCTACCATATTAGCAGCTTCCTTCGCTGCTTGTGTACCAGAATTCATTGCTACCCCCACATTTGCTTGAGCTAAAGCTGGGGCATCATTAGTACCATCTCCAGTCATAGCCACTAATTTGCCTTGAGCTTGTTCGCTACGAATTACTTCAATTTTATCCTCTGGTGTGGCCTCCGCAATAAAATCATCTACCCCAGCTTCTTCGGCAATTACTGAAGCTGTCAGACGGTTATCTCCTGTCAGCATCACAGTTTTGATTCCCATTCTTCGCATTTGATCAAAACGTTCTTTAATCCCCGGTTTAATAATATCTTTGAGATAAATTACCCCATAAACATCATCATTTTGACAAATTGCTAATGGTGTTCCCCCTAATTTAGAAACTCGCTCATAAGCTGCATCTAATTCTGGTGTTAATTGTCCATTTCGGGAACGCACAAATCCTTTAATTGCATCTACAGCCCCTTTGCGAATTTCTATCCCATTGGGTAAGTCAATTCCACTCATTCTCGTTTTTGCTGAAAATTCAATAGCTTCGGCTGTTTTGGGATCAAAATCTAATTTTGCTCCTAATGTTTCGGCTAATTTAACAATTGATTTTCCTTCGGGAGTTTCATCAAAAATACTGGATGCTAAAGAAATTTGGGCAACTTCATCAAGGGAATGACCTTTAACAGGAATAAATTCCTCTGCCATGCGGTTTCCCAAGGTAATTGTTCCCGTTTTATCTAAAACCAAAGTGTTAATATCTCCACAGGCTTCTACTGCCCTTCCAGATGTGGCTATGACATTAAATTGAGCAACTCTATCCATCCCCGCGATGCCAATTGCACTTAATAAGCCGCCAATTGTGGTAGGAATTAGTGCCACTAATAAAGCAATTAAAACCGCAATACTTACAGGTGATTTAACATAAACTGACACTGTAGGTATAGTGACAATTACCACTAAAAAAACTTGAGTTAGCACTGCCAAAAGTACAGTTAAAGCGATTTCATTGGGTGTTTTAGTGCGAGAAGCCCCTTCTACTAAAGCAATCATGCGGTCAATAAAACCTTGACCTGGATCTGATGTGACCCTAATGATTAATTCATCAGAATTAATGCGCGTTCCTCCTGTTACAGAACTAGCAATATCAGTTCCTGGTTGTTTCAATACTGGTGCAGATTCTCCAGTAATAGCAGATTCATCAACAGCAGCTACCCCAGCAATTACTTCTCCGTCTGCGGGGATAACGTCACCAGCAATAACTTTAATTTGGTCACCACGACGCAAAGTAGCAGAATTAACTTCTTGAATAGTACCGTCAGGAAGAAGTTTTCTAGCTGTAACATCGGATTTTGTCGCTCGTAAAGAGTCAGCTTGAGCTTTTCCTCTGCCTTCGGCCACAGCTTCCGCAAAATTTGCAAAAACCAAAGTAAGGAATAGAATTATCGTGATTAGACCGTTAAAAAGTCGCGGGTTATTACCAGGAGTTACCCCAAAAATATTTGGATCAACAGTCATTAAAGCCGTAACAATCGTCCCTACCCAAACTAAAAACATAACTGGATTTTTGAGCATATTGCGTGGGTCTAATTTGACAAACGCTTGTTTAAATGCCCGAGCATAAATTCCAGTAGTTTTAACTTTGGGAGTATGTTTCCGTTCTTGTCGAGTTTTTGTAGTTTTCATGGATGTTTAGTTATTTAGAAATTTCGCCCTTACAAGAGTTAATGAACCACGAAGGAGCGAAGGACACGAAGGAAGAAGGAAGAAGGAAGAGAAGAGTTGGGTAATTATCCCTCGAATTTATGCAGTTATTTTTAGTTGGAATGCAAGGATTTTAAACATATATTGTTAATAATCTTGCACCCTGTAAATCTTTATCTATCAATGCTTTTTCTTTCTTTTTTGCAAGCCCTATTTAGAAATTAAAAACCATTCTGCAATTGGTCCTAAAACTAGTACAGGAAAGAAGGTCAGCGCCCCCAGAATTAGAATTACTCCTCCTGTAACTCCGGTGAATAAACCAGTGTCGGTTCTCAGAGTACCGGAAGTGATCGGAACTGCTTGTTTATTGGACATACTATCTGCTAATAGCAATAAGGCAATAATAGGGATATAACGTCCTGCTAAAATACTGAAAATAGTGCTAATATTCCACCAAAGTGCTGTTGGGGCTGGTTGACTATTACCTAGTCCTGCAAAGCCAGAACCGTTATTTGCTGCTGCGGAAGCATATTCATAAACTACTTGAGAAACGCCATGAAAACCTGGGTTACTAATACCTGAAAGATTATCAGGAAAGGCAAAGACAATTGCCCAAGGAATGAGAACGGCGAAGGGGTGAACTAACAAAACAACGCTGGCAAGAACGATTTCTTTTTTCTCAATTTTACGGCTTAAAAATTCTGGAGTTCGTCCTACCATTAAGCCAGTTAAAAATACTGCCAAAATATAGTAGATAAATAAATATGCTGTCCCTGTTCCTTGTCCACCCCAGATGATTTGCAAGAATAAATTAAATAGGAATACTAGCCCACCGGAGGGCATAAATGAATCGAGTAATGCGTTAACAGCCCCACACATTGTTCCAGTTGTTATGGTTGCAAATAATGAACTTTGCGCCCAACCAAATCGAACTTCTTTACCTTCTAAATTAGGTTGTTGTGAACCTAGTAGGGAATTAACTAGAGGATTTCCTTGATATTCTCCAATTGCAGCTACAATTAACAAGATTGTAAAGATACTAAAAACCATCCAAAATGCTAACCATGCCTGTTTAATATTATTAGCAAATATGCCGTAAGTGTAAATTAGGGCTGTGGGAATAGAAATCATTCCCCAAGTCTGTAATAAGTTAGAAAAACCACTGGGATTTTCAAAGGGATGTGCGGAGTTAATAGCAAAAAAACCACCACCATTTTCACCAATTTGCTTGATTGCTTCTATATGAGCAACTGGTCCACGTGCGATCGCTTGCGTTGCTCCTTCTAATGTTGTTGCTGTTGCTACTCCTGCCAGGGTTTCTGGCACACCAGCCATGATGAATAACAGTCCCATAATTATTGACATGGGCAACAAAATCCGGGTAATTGATTTAGTAATATCAATATAAAAGTTGCCTAAAGTTCTGCCAGTTAAACCCCGAATAAAGGCAATTCCCACTGATAAACCTGTGGCTGATGAAACGAACATCAAAAAACCTAGAGCGAAACTCTGACTGGCATAACTATATGTTGTTTCTCCAGAATAATGTTGTTGATCTGTATTAGTTAAAAAGGAAAAAGTTGTGTGCAATGCTGTATCCCAAGTCGGTGTACCTAACCCTGTTGGATTGAATGGTAGCCATGCTTGTGTCATCAAGATTGTAAATACTAAAATTCCCATGACAACATTGCTGTAAAGTATCGCTTTGGCATATTGCCAACCTGTCATTTCATCTTGAGGACGGACTCCAATTAAGACAAAAATTATTCTTTCTAAAGGATTTAACACAGAGTCAAGTAGTGTTCTTTCTCCTAGAAAAATGCGAGCAATATATCTCCCCAATAAAGGAGTAGTAGCAATGACGATAATTAATGTCAATGCAATTTGTATCCAACCTTGTAACATGAATTATAAAAGCTCCTAAAATTATAAATTAAACACAATCTTTATTTAGATGAGTTTATATCATTAATGATTTTCAACATAAAAACAAGGCATAGAAAGATATAAAAAGTGTTTAACTTTGATATATAGGTGTTTAGCCAGAGATATATATCAGTGTTTAGAAAGTAAATAAGATCCCCGACTTCTTAGAGAAGTCGGGGATCTGAAGCTTGACGATTGCTATAGTTAAATAAATTGATCAAAGGTGAATTTGTAAATGACATATCTAAAAAAGAAATTAATAAACAATAACTTACAACTCGGTAAAATATTACTGATTGTAACTATATTTATCTTTTTAGGAGGTTTAGAATATTCCACCCCAAATGACTATGTGTTTGGATATCTCTACAGTGGAGCAATTTTATTAGTCAATTCTTGGTTTGGGGGAATAGCAACAACAAATGCAACATTTATTGCTGTTTTTCTAACTATGTTAAATGTGTGGATACCTGGAAATGAAGTAATTCAAGCTTCTACTTTTGCGAATCGAGTTATTGCGTCTATTGCGTTAATAGTCACAGGATTTTTAAGTCAACGATTGCGAAAATCTCAAAAAGCCATTGCTCTTACTCAAACTAAACTACAAGCCCAAGCCCAATTGGTGAGACTAAGAGAAGATTTTGCTTCCACACTTACCCACGATTTAAAAACACCACTTTTAGGAGCAATTGAAACTATTAAAGCTTTTCAAAAAGAAAAATTTGGCGTAGTTTCACCAACTCAGAAAAAAGTTTTGGACACAATGGCACGTAGTCATGAAACTTCCCTAGATTTATTAGAAACTTTGTTAGATGTTTATCGCAATGATACTGAAGGCTTAAAACTGGATTTAGCCCCTGTGGATTTAAGCATATTAGCAGAAACGGTAATGGCTACTTTGATGGAATTAGCAGCAAATCGTCGCATTCATCTATCATTAAACTATGGTAACTCCGATTGGAAGCGATCGCTTTGGGTTAATGGTGATGCTTTGCAACTGCAACGAGTTTTTAGTAATCTCCTGATTAATGCTATCAACCATTCTCGACGGGGTGATCATGTCGAAGTTGTTTTAGAACCCCAAACTTCCTATCAAGTTGTAAAAATTTTAGACACAGGAGCAGGTATTCAACATGAACAGTTTCCTCACTTATTTGAAAGATTTTACCAAGGACATAGCGATTATGGCGTGCTTTCCCAACGCCAAGCTAAAGGTTCGGGATTAGGACTTTATTTATCTAGGCAAATTATTGAAGCTCATAACGGTATAATATGGGCAGAAAACAGAGTTCCCAATGGTGCCATTTTTGGCTTCAAGCTCCCTGTTTTGCCATTTCAATCTCTTTCAAATATATGAGATGTCTTCTACCCCCATAAAAATCCTCCTAGTTGAGGATGATGAACTTTTCCGTTTAGGCTTGCGTGTGCGATTGCAGCAAGAACCTGGTTTGGAGATTATTGCTGAAGCAGAAGATGGTGAAACAGCCATTGAATTAGTTAATCAACATTCTCTCGATGTCGTTATTTTAGATATAGGATTACCAGGAATTGGGGGTATTGAAGCTTGTTACCAAATTAAACAAAAATATCCCAATTTGCCAGTTTTAGTTCTTACTTCCCATTCGCAAAAATCTCTGATTACGAGGTTAATTGAAGTAGGCGCTCAAGGTTATTGTCTTAAAGGTGTTGCATCTGAAAAATTGGTATTGGCACTTTGTTCTGTGGCTGCTGGGGCATCTTGGTGGGATGAAACGGCTACTAGGGAAATTCGTTCGGCTTTGGGAGATCATCATCACCAATTGGAATCTGAAAATATCTTAAAACCTGCTCATAAATTAACACAAAGAGAACAAGAAATTTTATCACTATTGGCAGCAGGGAAAACTAATCAAGAAATTGCTCTTGCCCTCTATATTACACCCGGAACAGTGCGGGTACACGTCCATACTATCTTACAAAAGTTAGAAGTTAGCGATCGCTCTCAAGCTGTTGTCGTAGCTTTACAAAAACGGTTAATTAAAAATGACTTAATTTAATTTCTCTTGTAACCAATCTTCTAATATGAACTACCTCTAGTTGGCTTCGCCTGAACTAGAGGTTTCTGCATCCTCTAGTTTGATATTGGCAGAGTTACTTTGAGATTTTTGACGCTTCTTTTCCCCTAGTTGCTTCATGCTTCCTGCTTGTTTGCGGGTACATGAAGTAGAGCCAGAAAGATCAGCGTCTACGAGGCTAGTTCCTAGCCCCGGCAGAATACCTTTTGCCCAATAAAGCATTACCTCAGCAGCCGCAATATCCCTGTCTTGAACATACCCACAGACACCGCACTCATGCTCTCGTTTATCGAGTGTTTTCTTGTGCTGATTTCCGCATTTTGGACAGGTTTGGCTGGGTTTTACTTGACGGGTGGGGACTTCTACAAATACACCACCAATTTGCTCAACTTTGTATTTGATGGTGCTGCGAAGCATCCCAAAACCTACATCAAGAATTGACTTATTTAACCCAGCCTTTTGCTTTTTGCGCTTACCTTTTTTAGCTTTACGGGTCATGTTCTTGACTTCTAGTTTTTCCGTTGCAATGAAGCTATTACTGCTGATTATTTCTACTGCAACTTGATGTACCCAGTTTTGACGTTGGTTAGCAACTCGCGCGATTAGCAAACTAACTTTCGCTTGGGCTTTTTTATATCTTCTAGAAGCCTTGATTTTTTTGTTTCTATTTGGTGCGCGTTTGCGTCTCTTCTCCTGAGAAGCTTTTTTAATTTTCTGTTCAGCAATCCTGTAAAACTTAGGAGCATCAATTTGTTGATGATTCTCCCCATCGGTAATTGATAATGCTGATTTACATCCTAAATCAATTCCTACTGCACCAATAGGTAAAACCTCTGGTTTTAGGACTTGCTCCAAAACATTAACTGTTATAGAGACATACCATTTACCATTACGAAAAACAATAGTACAAGTAGTAGGTTTTCCCCAATATTTTGCTTGACCGCGCATTTGAATCTTGCCAATTTTGGATAGATTTAGATACCCATTTTCGCCATTAGATTCTACCTTAAACCCCGCAGTATCTGGATATGTCCACCCCGAATAATGTCTAATTGATTTGAATTTAGGGCGTTTACCCAATCCTTTAAACCAGCGTTCAAAAGCAAAATCAACTCGCTTTAAAGTGGCCTGTAAAGCATGGCTAGGAAGCTCTTTGTATTCTATCCAAACTTCTTTGAATGCTGGTAAACAATTCTGCTGCTCAAAATAATCAACCTTGTGATTAAACTTTTGATAT